>CBIMFG010000569.1:0-4308 GCA_966243125.1 uncultured Niastella sp. | reverse complement strand
CCTGTTTCGCATTTTGAGAGATGCTTAATCTTCCCAGTCTGTCGTACCAGAAGGCACTTGTACCTCCGTCGGGTGAGTGTTGCGCCACTACCTGGTTCAGCGTATTGTACCGGTAGTCGGTATACAAAGTATGTGCAGGCACCAACGCTGTTCCTGCCGCACGGGCCAGTCGCACCTGCACGGTATCGGCCAAATGCACACCTGCTGGCGCCACTGTACGGATCAAATTTCCGGCCTGGTCGTAATAATATAATGTATAATGATACTCCCGTTTGGTATAAGTAACGGTAAATGATTCATAGCGGTATGCCTGTAAACATTTCTCCGTATAATTTCTTTCAAAAGCACCGGCCAGTGAATCAACATACACTTTGTACAATTCTGTACCCTTGCTTACCGCAAAGAAGGTACTGTCTGAACAGGCGCCATCGTAGGTAACATTTAACGGCGGCAATACGGGTTCTGATCTGCCACAGAAGGTTGGTCCTTTGTAATCGTTGTAACAATGTCCGTCACCTGAACAAACCAGTGGTGTGGTAGTGAGGATTAAAGATCCTGACTCCAGGTTAAGATCGGTGTACAAAGGTGATACCCATTCATCCACGCCTATAGCCCAGGGAATGCGGCTTACCGGCTCATCAGTTGCACCCAGGTTTACTTCCTGGTCGTAACAATTAGCATCCGGGTTTAATGCCAGCATCAACATCTTGTGATTATTATCGCCAGCCATAATAAACCGGCCATTGTTGTTTTGTGCAATACGGCCTACAGTTTGTGTACCCGTTAAAGCAGTTTCGTTCGACCACAATAAAGTTCCGGATGCATCTACACGCTGCCAGATAACATGCGTACTGTTATTACCTGTTTGTGCAACCATATAACCGCCATCATTAGCAGGGAAAACAGAGGAAGTTACCATTCTGTTGCTGCCTGCGGGTATATTGAATCGTTTGTACGATACTATGTCGCCTGTTTTGGTGAGGTTGATTACCCCAACCTGAGCGTTTACAGTACCCAGTTGCTGCGCACTGTTCACCATCACCATATACCCGTTTTCAGTGGCATACATATCCCTGAACCAGCAACTGCGGGTGGTATCTGTACCATCGGCATAATGCCAGGAGCCCATCAGGTTACCCGTATTTTTATTCACGCGGTGTATTACCCCAAAGTACCGGTCGCCCAAATTAGGATCATAAGCGGCACCGCTTACCAGCAACGTATCATCCTGCTCTAATAATCCGTAAGAAGGAACTCCATTATAACTGATGGAGTCGGTTTCATCGGGAATACATACAGTGCTGTTGTTTTGCAAACGGCTGGTGCCAAAACGGCGTACCCAGCTAATGTTGCCATCTGATTGTAAACGGGTCAGCAAAAATTCGCCATGTCCGGCATGCTGGTTGTAAATACCCAGGGCTGCATAACCGCCATCACTGGTTTGAATGATATCATAACCATGTTCACCAAATGGCGTACTGAACCCGATCGTTTTTGTCCATTTTTCAACACCATTTCCATCTACTTTCAAGATCCATACTGCGCCGGTAGAATAGTTCCCCGAATGAGTAGTACCTATTGCTATAAAGCCATTATCAGTTGTAGGGCGAACACGCACTAAGGTATCGCTGCCTAATCCGCCAAATCGTACTGACCATTTCTGATTCCCCAGGCTGTCGGTTTTTATCAGCGCGCCATCCTTCGACAAAGGCCCGTTAATAGCTCCTGCCATAATATAGCCACCATCGGGGATGGATTGAATATCCAGTAGCTTGCCATCTTCATTGCTTATTGTTTCATACAGGTTGCCTATACGCTGGTCGGTACAATAAGGGACATTGCTGATGGCAGATGCCGAGTCCTTACAAGTTTGAATAAACTGCAGGTACTCCCAGGCTTGTTTCGAAAAGCCCAGTTGGTTGTTCATATAGTTCTGGAAGAAAATATTCTTTTTTACCTGAATAGTATCATCCGTATCTGCAATACGGGGAGTATCGTTCGGGTATTGTTCTTTGAAACTTTGGTACAGGTTGTTTACCACAATACAATTGGTACACACATCTGTTGAATTACATTGCAAAGCCGGTGGTAACAATATGGGATTTTTCAATTGCGTACAGGCGTTGCCGCTCTCACCGGGTACGATGGCATTGTTACATGCGTTCAGCAATATTTGCAGATCGCTGTCGCTCATGGTTACGTTCTGTGTTCTTTTCAGAAATGCAGCAAATGTTGCATCTCTTTTTAGAATTGGGAGGCCCTGGTATTGTGCACGGAAATCATTCAGCACCTTACACTCACAATCTGCCGGTTTATCATAAATAGGTTTATTAAAATAGATCGGCTGTTTGTCGTATGGCGCAGGCGCAGTAATATTATCCACACTGCAGGCCACACTGTCACTGGCAATGCCATGCGCACTGTTATACCCATCGATAATCTCTTTGAAATTATGATACTGATGCCCATTTGCTTCTATAAAAGATCCAGCGGGTAAACTGCTGGCGCCAAAAAGATGGTCAGGGTCACAGGCCTTCAAACACAGCTCTCTTAACAAAGGTATGATCACATCGCGCAAGTCATTGCCATTGTTTGCATAGCAGGGCGCCATTTGTGTATACCATTGCCCTTCCAGATAGGCCACATTTTTGGCATATTGTTCAGTCAGCTGTCTTTGCGCTTCCGTTTTAGACTGGTTCGCCTTATTAGGATCAAGGGCGTAATCGAGTTTGGGTTCTGTTTCAGCAAGCACCGTTTTAATATCGTCATTAAACTCGGGTTGGTATTCTAACCTTACCAGTTCTGCACGACTGGGCATCGTTGTATAAACCGGACTAACAGGTGTACAACCTTGCGGATTCTTTACCAGTTGATTTACGTATTCCTGTTTCGCCTGCAAATACAGGTTACGGAACGCAATCCACGCCATATCCAGGTCACCGTCGCACCAGGTAGTGTCGAAATTATACGACTTGTTGTTATTATAATAATCTACACATGGGTTATTCCCTTCATTGCACTTGGTAACAATATTGGCCAGGGCCCAGATGTTTACCTCCTTACCATTGCTCAATTTCACATACTTCTTCAGCTTTGCCTCAAGGGGTGCTTTAAATTCCGAATGCAGGCTAAGCAACGGATCAAGGTTATTGTTATTTGGGCCGAAAATGTATTTATTATCATCTGTAAGTTGAGTGGGATTAAGATAGCCGCCCGCTAAAGCTTCTTTATAATTATCTATCGCTTCCATTTTCCTGTCATACAAATTGCTTGGCCTTAGTTTTTCCAGTTCTTTCAACTTGCAGTATTCAGGGTGATAAGGCAATAAGGCTTCAGCCCAACTGGAGCGGAAATTCTGCGTATACTCTGCAATACTCAACGTATTTGGCGCCACCATCATATCACTATTTACATTGTACACTTCATCAGGCTGGCCAGCTTCATCCAGATAATTAACCTCTTCGAGCTGATATACGGGTGTAAAGCTTTCCGTTTGATTGGGCTTTTCGTAAAATATAGAATAAACGTCTTTTCTTTTTGCCGCAGTTGTATCTGCATACTGGCCATAAGGCGGGGTCATATCCTGCAACATGGCCTTGCGAATATCATTGTCGGCCGAAGCGCTGTCGCCACACAAAGTATTACACCCTTCTATGGCGTTTTGATAGGCCGTGTTTATTTGAACGGTATACGAATCCACTTCATCAGCAGGAATTTTCGCCTGTTCAATAAAACTTGCCTTAAATTCCTCCAGGGTACCTACGCTGGCGCGGCATTTGGCGCAATCAGGGATACAATCCTGACTTGTTTGGGCAATTATAGAACGTTGTTCGTTTATAAAATCCTGCATCGAACGGCAGGTATTATTGGGCATGTAGATGCTGTCGCGATAATAATTAAATGCATCGCGGCTTACCGTTAATCGTTTAGTGATCTGGTAATTGCCTGGCTGCAGGGGCAAATTAAATGAAAAGGTCATCCGCGCCGGATCGCACGTGGGCGCTAAGGCGCCCAGTGAAAAATTATGCAAAACGGTATCGAATGCCTTGTGACCGGGCAGTGTTTGGTTGTTGCAATTATCGGTTACGGTTATTTGAAGGTCGTACAAACAGGTATAACAAATATTCTGGCTGTCGCAATTCTTATCTACAAGCGAAGCAGGGTCGAGCTTGTAATTGAAAGCAAAGTTACTTGCTGCCGATACCAGCAACGATTTTTGGTTGATCATACTCCAGTTCTCCAGAAAGCGCGATCCGGAGTCAACCAGGTTTTCGGTAACATCGCTGCTATCGTAAGACGATAACGGCG
>CBIMFG010000568.1:0-4308 GCA_966243125.1 uncultured Niastella sp. | reverse complement strand
ATGCAAATAGTGTTTTAGAATCCCTGAAAAATGCAGATATTCGTGCTGAGGTGGATGACCGGAAAGAAAAAATTGGCAAAAAGATCCGCGATACCGAGCTCATGAAAGTGCCGTACATGCTGGTTGTGGGCGAAAAAGAGATGAATGAGAACCAGGTGGCCATCCGCCGTCAGGGCAAGGGCGATCTGGGGTCAAAAGGTGTTGAGGAATTTATTAAAGAGGCACAAGCCGAGATCAAAGAACGCCGGGGTGAATAATATGTGTTTGAAGATTCTACGGAATTTATATAACTTAGAAGCTAGAGCAAGAACATTTGATCCGTAGTTGTGGTTTGCTTTCAAATTAACAACGTGCTATGATCACTATTTTTAAAAACTCAAAAATTGTTTAACTAAAAGATTTAAATGGCATTTCCACCGCGACAACCGAGAGGTAATTTCAATCCCCGATTTAAGAAGGAACAACAGCAGGAACATCGCACCAACAACATGATACGCGTGCCGCAGGTACGTTTGGTTGGCGATAATGTAGAAGTAGGAGTTTATTCTATCCAGGAGGCGCTTAAGATGGCGCAGGAGCAACAGCTTGACCTGGTTGAAATTTCACCACAGGCTGACCCGCCCGTTTGTAAAATCATTGATTATAATAAATTCCTGTACGAGAAGAAGAAGAAGGAAAAGGAGATGAAGGCTAAAAGTAAAACGGCCGAGGTTAAAGAGATCCGTTTTACGCCTGGTACAGATGATCATGACTTTGACTTTAAAGCACGCCATGCTGAAAGCTTTTTGAAAGAAGGCAATAAAGTAAAGGCTTATGTGCAGTTTAAAGGCCGTGCCATCATGTTTAAAGAACGGGGTGAGCTGGTATTGTTGAAATTTGCAGAACGCCTGGGTGAAGTAGGGCAGCCTGAAGGCTTACCCAAACTGGAAGGCAAACGCATGCTGATGATCATTTCGCCTAAGACCAGTAAGAAGAAGAAAGAAGGGGCTTAGGTGCGTAATAAAATCGAGCTTTAAAAGCATTCTTCCGCAAGGAGGGGTGCTTTTTTTAGTTGATAAGGTTAACAAGTTAACAAGTTGACAGGGGGCTAAAAGCTCAGCCTTGTCAACTCCGTCAACACTATCAACTTGTTAACCAGTAACTAATGTCCTGATAATAAATTCATTACCGCCAAAGCCTCTTTCAAAATTCCTTTTGTCACTTATTTAATAAAACCCTACCTTTGCGCTCCATTTTACGTTTTACTGGTTTATAAGCCGTAAAACAAACATTGCCCACATGGCCCAAAAAGTTTCCCGTCAGTTCGGGAGCGCCAGCAGGGTATCACCGCAAAAGGTAGTTTAACATGCCAAAGGTTAAAACAAACTCCAGTGCCAAAAAAAGATTCAAAGTAACCGGCACAGGAAAGATCACGCATCAGAAGTCCTTCAAACGTCACATCCTTACTAAAAAGTCTAATCGCCGCAAACGTAACCTGAACAAGGATGGCGTAGTGCACAAGTCAAACGTAGACTTTGTAAAGCGCTTGCTGAGATTGAAGTAAACTGTTCTTTTAACCAATTTTCGAATTTTCAAATTATTTAAGATATGCCTCGTTCAGTAAACGCTGTTGCATCCCGTGCACGCCGTAAAAGGATTCTGAAAGCTGCCAAGGGTTACTATGGCAAACGTAAAAATGTATATACCGTTGCGAAAAACGTAATGGAAAAAGGTCTGCAATATAAATATGTAGGCCGTAAATTAAAGAAAAGAGAATACCGTGCCCTGTGGATCTCCCGTATTAACGCGGCTGTTCGCGCTGAAGGCTTAACCTACTCTGAGTTCATGCACAAGCTGAACGTGAAAGGTATTGGCTTAGATCGTAAGATCCTGGCTGACCTGGCTATGAATGAGCCAGAAACCTTCAAAAACCTGGTAGCTTCTGTAAAATAAGCTAACAAGCTTCAATATAGTTAGGCCCTCCGATATATCGGGGGGCTTTTTGTTTGGGTAACGGAAAGATAATATGTAGTCGTAAATGGTCAATGGCCAATGGTGAATGGCTTTCGAGTATACAAACACCGTTACAGGTTACAGGTTACAAGGGAGCTCGGCATCTTGGTGCGACCCCGGTAACCTGAAACCTGAACCATGTAACCTGCAACCGCCAACCAATTTTCATCCGGGCATAATTTTTATTTGAAAAATTCATCAAACTATTACTTTTGTGCAATAATTTTTTTTTGTTTGGGTACACTTTTTTCTGACAATTAAAATTCACGACCATCAGCAACAGCAACCTGAACTCGTTCATGAACAACTCGTACACCGACCTGGTGAATCAGACCTTTAATTTTCCTCAGGACGGGTTCGATGTAAAAGACAATTATCTGCAGTTTAACGGGCTCGACCTGAAAGCGCTTATCGACAAGCACGGTACGCCCATGAAACTGACCTATCTTCCCAAGATCGGTATGCAGATAAAGAAGGCAAAAAAGATGTTCGCCAATGCCATCAAAAAGCATAGGTATGAGGGTGAATACAATTATTGCTATTGTACAAAAAGCTCTCACTTCTCTTTTGTAGTGGAAGAGGCCCTGAAGCACGACATTCACCTGGAAACCTCCTACGCCTACGATATTGAGATCATCAAAAAGCTGTACGATCGTAAAAAGATCACCAAGGACACCTTTATCATTTGCAACGGGTACAAGCAAAAGACCTATACCAGCCGTATAGCCAACCTGCTGAACACCGGTTTCAAAAATGTAATTCCCATCCTTGACAACAGGGAAGAATTACAGCATTATAAAAAAACAGTGAAAGGGCCGTTCAAACTCGGTATCCGGGTAGCGGCGGAAGAAGAGCCAACCTTCCCGTTCTATACCTCCCGCCTGGGTTTCAGGGCCAGGGATGTACTGGAATTTTACGTTGATAAAATTGAAGGCAATGAAGAGCGCTTTCAGTTAAAGATGCTCCATATTTTCCTGAACAAAGGTATTAAGGATGACATCTACTACTGGTCTGAGCTGAACAAGGTGATCAACCTGTATTGTCAGTTAAAGAAGATCTGTCCCGAGCTTGACTCCATCAACATCGGCGGTGGCTTCCCCATTAAGCACTCACTGGGCTTTGAGTACGATTACCAGTTTATGATCAACGAAATTGTAGGCAACATTAAAAAGGCCTGCAAAAAGAATAACGTGCCCATGCCGCACATCTTCACCGAATTTGGTAGCTATACCGTAGGGGAGAGCATGGCGCATATTTACAGTGTTATCGGTCAAAAGGTGCAGAACGATCGGGAGATCTGGTATATGATCGATTCATCCTTTATCACTACTTTACCCGACACCTGGGGTATTGGGGAGAAGTTCCTGATGCTGCCGGTAAACAAGTGGGACCAAGAGTACCAGCGTGTGGTGTTAGGAGGTATCACCTGCGACAGTCACGACTATTACGACTCAGAAGAACACATCAATGAGGTGTTCCTTCCCAAGGTCGTTAATGGCGAGCCGTTGTATGTAGGGTTCTTCCATACCGGCGCCTATCAGGACCAGATCAGTGGTTATGGGGGTATCAAACACTGCCTTATTCCATCGCCCAAACACATTATTGTGGGGCACGATAAAAACGGTAAGCTGGTTGACTGGGTGTACGCCAAAGAGCAATCTGCCCAAAGTATGTTGAAGATCTTAGGCTATTAGAAAGTGATTCCGATAATTGAATACATGAAACGATTCGCGATTTTATTAGTTGTAGTGCTGGCTCTAACCTCAACCGCACAATCCCAAACAACCGAAGACTCGGTGAAAGCCACCATTAACCGGATGTTTGAAGGCATGAAGAATGCCGATACCGTGCTGTTGAAATCGGCCTATGCCGATGACCCCATTCTACAAACCGTTGCTACCAATAAAAAGAAACAGGTCTATATAAAAAGCGACAAGTTTAAAGACTTTGTAAAGTTTATTGGCGACCAAAAAGTAGGAGAGGCCGATGAGCGAATTGAGTTTGAGAGCATCCGTATAGATGGGCCGTTAGCCATGGTATGGGCGCCGTATCAGTTCTATTATAAAGGCAAATTCCACCACTGCGGGGTTAATTCCTTTCAATTGGTGCGGCTCGATAACAACTGGAAGATTCAGTATTTAATTGATACGAGGCGTAAAGATTGTGGTAATGTTAAATAAGATTTAGTTGACCAGTTAACCGGTTGATCAGTTGACCGGTTAACTGGTCAACTGATCAACCGGTTAACTACTTTTTCAACCTATACTTCTTCATCACATTCTTACTGTTAAAATAATCATTCAGCTCCTTTTCACT
>CBIMFG010000567.1:0-4309 GCA_966243125.1 uncultured Niastella sp. | reverse complement strand
TTAAGGAAATGATGGGCGTAAACATGCGAATACCCAATCCACTCTCGCCACAGTTCACCGCATCACAATCGGGGCTTACGCCACCGCCGGTAATTTGTAAAGAACCGTCGTCGAGTTTTTTTACCACAGCACCCATGTCCTGAATAACACCCAGGGCTGCTTTATCGTCGTTTGAATGACCGGGATTGCGAATAATGGTGGTTCCGTTGAAGAGTAAAGCTGCGGCACAACCTCGTTGCATAGAGCTCTTGGAAGCCGGCGCCTGTATGGAACCTTTTATTGGGGATGGTTGGATGGTTACTACCATAGTTGATACGTTGATAAGTTGACAGGTTAACATGTTAACCTGTCAACTTGTTAACTATAATTCATTAACAATCTTCTCTAATTGTGTCATCGGAATAGCCTTCACTACACCCCTACCTATCTTCTCCAACAACACATAATTCATATCTTTTTGCTCGCGCTTTTTATCCATCTTCAACACCTCAAATGCTTTGGGTTTATCAAAGTTGGCCAGCGTGGGCAATCCATATTGGTCAAGTACGTCAATCACCCGCTCACTGTCTTTAAATTTCGCCAGCTTTTCCGAGATCTGGCAGGCGGCTGTCATCCCAATGCTGATGGCCTGACCATGACTGAGCTCATACATATTTTCAATAGCATGTCCCAGGGTATGGCCAAAGTTCAGCAGGCGGCGTTCGCCTTTTTCAAACTCATCGGCCTGCACTACGGTAGATTTTATCTCAGCGTTGCGGCGAATGAGTTTGGCCAGTGCCGGTTTATTCCGCTGGTAATAGGTGAGTTTGTTTTTTTCGAGCTCTTTGAATAAAGACAGGTCTTTTATACAACCATGCTTTATGATCTCGGCAAAGCCATTCACCCATTCCTGTTTGGGCAGTGATTTTAATAAGCTGTAGTCGTATAATAAAAATTCAGGCTGGCGAATGGTGCCTACCAGGTTTTTATAAATACCTACGTCGATGCCGTTCTTACCACCGATAGATGCATCAACCATTGCCAGGATGGTGGTAGGTACAAAGCCCACTTTTATGCCCCGCATGTATACCGCGGCTACATAACCGGTAATGTCGGTAACAACGCCACCGCCAATACCTATGAGCCAGGTGCTGCGATCGGCCTTAAACTCTATCAGTTGTTCAATAATAGAGTCAACCGTGGCCTGTACTTTGTATTCTTCACCCGGCTTCAGGGTAATGCAATTCCACCCTTTCAGCTTTTTTTATGGGCCTGAAAAATGTGTTCGTCAGTGATGAGCACCGCGTGTTCGCGGCCAACCATTTTTTCCAGCCTGGAAAAGTCGGCGTCGAAATAATAATTTACGGTGGCGGATGAAAACCGGTAAGTTTTTGTTTGCATACAAGCTAATCAAATCTGAATTTTCTGAAACACTTCCAGCTCACTTTCCAGCGTCTTCGTTTTATGATGTTCTTCCTGTTTATCAAGGTAGTCCAACACCTGTTTAATACCACTTGGGCTCACACTCAAAGCAGCGAACCCTTCTTCCCACTCAAAATGGCTCTTCATGAAATTGCCTTCATTGATCCAGTTGGTAGAATCGGTACGGATGCTTTTCATGATCTGCGCCAGGTTCTGTGTTGGCATCATTTGCACCACGGCATGCATATGATCATCGGTGCCGTTTACAGACAGCACGTTGATCCCATTTTCAGTTGCATGCTTTTTTATATGGGCAAATAAAACAGTACGAACAGGCTTGGTCAACAAAGGCTCTTTGTTCTTTACACAAGTGATTACATGAACGAACAAATACACTTTGCTGGTTTGGCTATTCATTTGACGGTCTGATTTTTCGGATTTCCGAATCGTGAATGATCAATCGTCAATGCTCAATGGCGTCCTCAACTTTAAGAATTCGTGAGTTATTCACCATTCACCATTGCCCATTCACCCTTTACGAGTTCATGATCTTATTCTGGTGGTTGATACTTTCCATGTGTACAGCATCAAAGTATTTGGTGATGAACTCTTTGCTGAGGTTCAGTTTTTCACCTTTTTGGAAAGCTCTTTCCAGGATCTCGTTCCAACGGTTGGTTTGCAGAATGGTGATGTTGTTATTCTTTTTGTACTCACCAATTTTTTCTGCCACTTTCATACGTTGACCTAAGATCTGCATCAGTTCATCATCGAGGTGATTGATCTGCTGACGCAATTTTTCTAATGCGGCGTGATATTCTTCGGAGTTTACATCTTCTCTGCGCCAGGTGATAGAACCGATCATTTCGCCCAGTTTTTCAGGGGTGATCTGTTGCTTGGCATCGCTCCATGCTTTGTCAGGATCGATATGGCTTTCGATGATCAAACCGTCCATATCCAGGTCAATAGCTTTTTGAGCTACATCGAGTAGGATATCGCGGCGACCACTGATATGTGAAGGATCGTTGATCATTAATAATTCCGGATTGCGGCGTTTCATTTCGATTGCCAGGTGCCACATGGGCGCATTCCGGTATTCGGTATTACCATAAGAACTAAATCCGCGGTGGATCAAACCAATTTGTTTAATGCCTGCTTTGGCTACACGCTCAACAGCGCCGGTCCACAGTTCCAGATCAGGATTAATAGGGTTTTTGATCAGCACGGGTACATCAACACCACGTAAAGCATCTGCTACTTCCTGTACGCTAAAAGGGTTCACCGTAGTACGGGCGCCAATCCACAGTACATCTACATCAAAGGTCAGGGCATCTTCTACCTGTTTTGCAGTAGCTACTTCTACTGTTACGGGTAAACCGGTGATCTTTTTTGCCTGTTGCATCCAGGGTAAGCCTTTCGTTCCAATACCTTCAAAACTACCAGGACGGGTACGTGGTTTCCAGATACCGGCACGCAGCATATCTACTTTTCCTGTTTTTGCCAAACGGGTAGCGGTTTCAAGCACCTGCTCCTCGGTTTCAGCACTGCAGGGTCCACTGATAATGATCGGGCGCTTTTTCCATATCTGTTGCACGGTCTCTCTCATGGTTGTCGATGTTTGTTCCATTTGAATTTCTATTTGATAATGTGATAATTTGATAATGTGATAATGAACCAAGACCCGGTATCGGATAATCAGCTAATTATCACATCATCAAATCAGCTAATTATCGTCTGCTGTCGGCCTCGTTCATCCGGATCCTTCTACCCTTGTAGTTTTTTCCGTCAATAGCCCGGATCATTCTACTTGCTACGCTTTTATCGATTTCGATCCAGCTATTCATTTCCTTCATATCTATACGACCGAGTACTTCTTTTTGCAGTTCGCTCATATCTAAGATGAACTGCAGGAAGCTGGCTTTATAAAAACCATCTTTTGTACCCAGGTTCACAAATAACTTGGTATAGTCGCCACCGCCGCCGTTGCCGAATTTCCGGCCTCTGGAATCAGCGTAGGCGCCTCTTCTGTCGCCGCCATCTCCTCTTCCCACCGTTAATCTATCACCGCGTTCGCCGCGACGTTGTTCGCGTGCATTCAGGTCTTCGGCGTTCTCGTAATATTTCAAAAAGCGGTCGAACTCCATTGCTGCAACACGTTTCAGGATCTCTTCTTTGCTCATGTCGGCAAACTTCTCTTCCAGCATGGGCACATACGCTTCGTAATCGCCGTGGTTAACCTCTAATTGCAACAGTTTATCCATAAAGTGATAGAACTGTTTGCGGCAAACATCCTTGCCCGATGGGATCTCGAGCTTATGGAAAGGCACCTGTACAATGGTTTGTATCTGGCGCATTTTTCCCAGCTCCCGCACGTGTACAATCGACATACAAACCCCGGTTTTACCGGCACGGCCGGTTCTGCCGCTACGGTGGGTGTACACTTCCACATCATCTGGTAACTCGAAGTTGATAACGTGGGTAATACCCTGTACGTCGATACCGCGTGCGGCCACATCCGTTGCTATTAAGAGCTGTAAGGTTTTGTCGCGAAAATCGCCCATCACCTTATCACGTTGCTGCTGGGTTAAATCACCATGCAACGCATCGATATCGTATCCCTCGCGGGTTAATTTTTCGGCAATATCCTGAGCATCGGCTTTTGTACGCGTAAAAATGATGCCGTAAATGCCAGGGTTAAAATCGATCAACCGTTTCAGCGCCTGGTACCGGTGCTGGGCACTGGTAATGTAGTACTGGTGGTCGATGTTCTTATTGGCAGAATTCATTTTACCCACGGTAACCTCGATCGGGTCTTTCATGTACCTTTTGCTTACGCGGCGAATTTCCGGTGGCATGGTTGCGCTGAACAACCAGGTACTCTCCCGTTTGGGGGTGTTCTGCAAAATGAATT
>CBIMFG010000566.1:0-4314 GCA_966243125.1 uncultured Niastella sp. | reverse complement strand
AAACCCCGATGAAACCACCTACGATGGCAATGCCATTAACATCATTGCCGCCAACGACTTTCTGGATGCGCCTAACAAGTACATCACCGGTTATACCGAAAAAAGAAAGCTGATCGTAAATGGTAAAACCACGGGTACCGATACTACTGTTGGTGTGGATGGTGTAGCCACCTGGACGCCTGGTGACGTAAATGTCGCCACCAAGAAGGGTGGTCTCGTAACCATCGCCAGCACCAAACAGTACGCATCGCAAATGAGTAACCAAACCATTACCATTAAAAGATGGGCAAACGATCACCGTACCGATATCGAGAACATGATCATTGCCCTGGCACAGGCCGGCGATCAGGTACGTTCGTTTACCGAAGCCAAAAAATTTGCGGCTGAAGTGAGCACCAAACTGTACCAGGAACAAAATGCCGACTACTGGCTGAAGTACTTTAATGGTATTGAAGAAAAAGACATTCAGGGCCTGAAGGTAGCGCTTGGTGGTTCAGCCGTGTTCAACCTGAATGATATGGCCAACACCTATGGTTTGGGCGACGATAAAGTTGACCGTTATAAAGCGGTATACAACACCTTCGGTAACCTGATGGTGAAAATGTACCCCAGCATAATGCCCAGCTTTTTACCATACGAAAAAGCCGTTGACAAATCGTTCCTGTTCAGTGTGATCAGTAACCACCCTGAATTATTACAGGGTAAGGCTATTGAAACAAAATATGCCGAAGAGATCACCGAGGCCGTATCCTCTAAATCGTACAAGATCGAGTTTGAGACCGGTTCTGCCAACATCAAACCCGGTTCGTACAAACTGCTGAATGAAATTTTTGAATCGGCAGTAGTAGCGGAAGGTTTAAAACTGGGTGTGTATGGCCACACCGATAACCAGGGTAACGACGATGTAAACGTTCCTTTGTCACAAAAGAGAGCAGAGGCAGTTAAAAGCTACCTGTTGAAAAAAGGGTTGAAACAAAACCAGATCGAAGCCAAAGGTTATGGATCAGAAAAACCCATAGCCGATAACAGCACCGAAGCTGGTAGAAGTAAAAACCGCCGTGTAGAGATTGTGCTGGGTGAGTAATCCGCAGTTCCAGGTTTCAAGTTCCAAGTTTCAAGTCCAGGGCTCTCCGGTAACCGGAACCTGGAACCTGGAACTTGGAACTTATCCACTCATTTATACTAAAGCTCCACTAAAGCAGCTAATAGACATGAAAAAATTACTTCAACCATTTGCTACCATCAACCGCCAAACATTTATGATCATGGTGGCCGTGCAAGTGGTTATTACGCTGTTGTTATGGCATGGCCTCAGCGATGGCTTGATACCCAAACCCGGTAAAGTAGCCGGTGCGTTTGTAACGCTGCTTGGCACTAAACTATTCATCGACAATATGCTGGTAAGTTTACTGCTTACATTAAAGGCCATGTTGTACAGTATACTAATCACCTTATTGTTTGCCTACTTATCCGTATTGCCATTTTTTAAAAGTGTGGCCCTGTTTATAGTAAAATGCCGGTATTTAACCCTTACAGGTTTGATCTTCATTTTCACCCTGCTTACCAAAGACGGCAGCGAGTTGAAGTTATCGTTACTGGTGTTTGGTATTGTGCCCTTCTTTGTAACCTCATTCCTGTCGATCATTGTAAATATTAACCCGCAGGAATATGAACTGTGCAAAACACTGGGCTATAACAACTGGCAAACCCTGTATGAAGTGATCATCATTGGTAAGGCCGACCAGGTGTTTGAGATCCTGCGGCAGAACTTTGCCATTTCGTGGTTAATGATCACTATGGTGGAGGGGCTGAGTATGAGCGAAGGTGGCATTGGTACGTTGTTGATAAAATACAATAAGTACAACGACCTTACCAATGTACTCGCCTTACAGTTGGCCATTTTTATAATCGGTTTATGTTTCGACTATTTACTGGGCAGCATGAGACATTGGTTGTTCCCATATAGCAAATTAAAAACCGCAAAAGCAAAATAATGACAGCATGTACTAAAGCAGAAATAGTGTTGCAAGCTTCCAACGTGCAGCTTACTTATGACCGGCCTATTCTGCGCGATATAAATTTTTGTATTCACAACATCGTTCGGCCCGGGGTATCGCAGGGACAGGTGGTAACACTCATCGGCCGAAGCGGTATTGGTAAAACACAGTTGTTTAAAATACTCTCGGGCCTGCAAGCCCCTACGGCCGGACAAATAACCATTCACGACAATAAACCGGTAAAGCCCGGCGACATGGGAGTTATTTTCCAGAACTATTATTTGTTTGAATGGCGTACCGTGTATCAATCATTGCTGTTGGCCGCCAAAAAGAACAAACAATTAGCAGGAAAGGAAAAACAAGCCATTGACCAATATGCCGAACAGTTTCAACTAACCGGTCACCTGAACCTGTATCCGCAACAATTATCGGGTGGGCAGCGCCAACGCGTAAGCATCATGCAACAGCTGTTAAAGGGTTCTGATTTTATCTTATTGGATGAACCCTTCAGTGGCCTCGACGTATGTATGCTTGACAAGGCAGTAGAATTGTTGTTACAGGTTTCTTTATCCGATGAGTTGAAAACGCTCATCATTGTATCCCACGATATAGAAACGAGTGTGGCTATTTCCGATACCGTATTCATATTAGGAAATGAACCGGGCAAGGAAGGGGCTACTATTAAGCAGGAGATAGATTTGATTGAACGGGATCTGGCGTGGCAGAAGAACATCAAGCATGAGCGGCGGTTCTTAGAGACTATTGATGAAATAAAGGGATGCTTGTAGTGAATAGGCAGGTTGATAGAGTTGATGGAGGCGATATAGTTGACGGAGTTGACACGTTAACAAGTTAATACGTTGACAAGGAAATGGGTGAAGGCAAGCCGCCGCAGCCTTCAAAACATAGAACTAAGAACAAAGAACTCTAAACTTTGAACTCTGAACTAAACAACTTACCCCTTTATCAACTTTATCAACCCTATCAACGCTAACAACTTTTCCCTACAACCCAAACCTCCACCCTGCCTTAAACGCCAACCACGAAGCATACCCCGACTCTTCCTTCGCAAACCCATCATACGCTACCCCTACTTCAAAGGGGCCTAACTTTACACCAGCACCTACGTCGCCACTAAAGCGGGTATATTTAGCATCGTTGGTTTTATCTGTAACATGCGCTACGCCGGCATCGGCATGAATGAAGAGTAAATTAGCGGGTAAAAAATACCGGCGAAAGCCCAGCTTCATAGGCGCCAGGGTTATGTTTCCAATTTCTTTTGAAGGCGCATTAAAGACAGTATAGCCCACCGTACCCGTTAAAAATGTCTTGGACCCAAAGCCAATGCCAGCACCAGCTTCAGCACCCAATCCAAAATTATAATCGTTCTTGAAACTGGCTTGCAGGGGTGAAGCATATTGTCCATGTGCAAACACGAAGAATAGTTTTTGTGCCTGGGCACTATTGTATGAGCTGGCTAGAAGCAAGATAGCCACCAAAATCTTGTGATTCATATGAGTAGTTATTGATACCTGCAGTGAAGAAAAATTTATGCCAATAAACTATATGACTATTTAATTCAACAATACCCCTGGTGCGAAAAATAATTAACGTTTCTATAGGATATTGATCATGTACCCGAAAAGGGAGTTGTGAAAATATGTTCGACATTTAAGGTTCTACCAGATCAAGGAAAGGGATTAAAGTATTAAACAACATCCGCGGACAGCGTGTGATGGTGGCTGTGTATTCTATAAACTACATATATGTCATAATCTTTAAATCCATAACAATGAATTTCAACAAAGTGAACAACCTGGCAGGATGGGCGGTATGTGCCATTGCCTGTACCGTTTACCTGCTGACGATGGAACGTACCGTTAGCCTATGGGATTGCGGGGAATTTATTTCAACCGCCTATACCATGGGAATCCCTCACCCACCCGGTGCGCCCCTGTTTATCCTGATTGCCCGGTTCTTTATTATCCTGTTTGGTAATAACCCACACACCGCCGCCATTGCTGTTAACAGCATGAGCGCGGTAGCAAGCGGCTTTACCATTCTTTTCTTATTCTGGACCATCACTCACTTTGCGCGAAAGCTGGTACAAAAAAACGACGAGCCACTTAGCAAACAAGCTATTGTCAGCATCATCAGTGCCGGTGCAGTGGGCGCATTGGCGTATACCTTCTCCGATTCATTCTGGTTCAGTGCAGTGGAAGGCGAAGTGTATGCCCTCTCCTCTTTCTTCACCGCCCTGGTGTTTTGGGCCATTCTAAAATGGGAACATGCCAACGACTTGGCAGGCAACGACAGA
>CBIMFG010000565.1:0-4315 GCA_966243125.1 uncultured Niastella sp. | reverse complement strand
TCTGGATACACACAGTTGGCAGCTTCCCCAGGAAATTGCCGATGAACTCTGTTTTGTTTATGAATATGACGACCGCGGAAGGGTGTCTTCAAAAAAAACACCAGGCGTTGCCAAAACCAGTTACGTTTACGATCTCCGTGACAGGATAGTACTTACCCAGGATGGAAATCAAAGCAACAAATCGTCAAAAGAATGGCTGGTTAGTTTTTATGATGATCTTGACAGGGTAGTGGAAACGGGTGTATTTGTTTCTAATAAGACTGCTGTCGCCTTGCAGTCAGATATTGATCTGGCTGCGGTTACAAGCAATATAACAATAGGGGGCGCTCCTTCTCCGGTTGGGCCAATTACAGTAAATGACCGTTACGCAAATAACCTGCCTTCGCAATATATTTCCGGCGTATCAATTACGTTTGTTGAGCCTTTCCAAAGTATCCCAAATGATAATTTTGTAGCTGAAATTCAACCTTATGTTTCAGGTAGCGGCATAACTGTAAGTGTTTTGTCGAATCCTTCACCACCTGTAGATGTAAATAATACAGCTACTTATACAGCCCTTGCCTATACTTATTATAATGATTATGGGTTTGCCGGTATGAAGGCATTTAACCCAGGTTATAATAATCTGCAGGCATATGGAGCGGCTACGCCTGACATAGAACCGATTGCCAAATCGTACAGAACACGTGGGTTTACTACCGGTTTAAAAATAAGGGTATTGAATACCAATACATTTTTATATACCACTAATTATTATGACGAACAGGGTGCAATCCTTCAAACGTTGGGTGATAATATTAAAAGCGGTACAGATGTTACTACACTCCAACGCCATTTTGATGGTCGTGTAATGAGTGCATACACACAACATGGATTACCTAATGGGGTGTTTGACGGGTTTGGTGTTCTTACTAAAAATGTATTTGATAAAATTGGCCGGTTGCAAACCTTATATAAAAAGTTCGGTACTGTTGCCGGTTTCAAAAAGATTGCGGATTATGAATATGATGTAATGGGTGATCTGAAATTCAGGAAGCTGGGTCAAAAGCCCAATTCAACAGATGCGCTGGAAACCCTTGAATACAGTTATAATGCAAACGGCTCATTAACCGGTATCAATAAGTCTTATGCCTTGTCAACCAATAACAGCGATCAGTGGAATAACTTTTTTGGCTTGTACCTGGGGTACGAAAATTTTGATAATCAATTTGCCAATAGCCGGTTTGATCATGCGATCACGGGAACCATCTGGAAATCCCAGGGCGATAATACGCCTCGTAAGTACGATTATACGTATGACAATGCACGCCGTTATACCGCCGCCAATTTTACCCAAAAAGGGTCGCCTTCAGAAACCATGTGGTCAAACGCAAAAGCCGATTTTTCGGAAACCAATATAGCATACGACGAAAACGGTAATTTAAAACAGCTGTACCGTAAAGGTATGTTGGCCGGTAATGCCAGTCCATTGGAGGTTGATAAGTTGAATTATACTTACAGGCAGGTGCTTGGCGGCGAATGGACCAATCAACTGGTGAAGGTGTTTGATAATAACCCAAACATAGGCGCCGATGCCAATGGAAAACTGGGTGACTTTAAAGACGAAGTATGGATTACGAATACAGATGATTATAGTTATGATAAAAATGGTAACCTGGAAATAGATAATAATAAAAAAATAAGGAGTGGCGGCGGGGCAGGAATAACTTATAATATTTTCAATAAGCCGGAAAAAATAATTACTGAAAATAAAAGCACTGTTGAGTTTACCTATGATGCTTCGGGAACCAAGCTGGCTAAAAAAGTAACTCCAACAGCTGGTGGTGCTGCCAAAACCACTTATTATTTGGGCGATTTTGTTTATGAAGACAATGATCTGCAGTTTATTCTTCATGAAGAAGGTAAGCTGCGGGTGATTGATCCTGTTAATTTCACTAGTACATTAGGGGCGTCTGGTCAAAGTATAACAGGGAATATTCAATTAACTGGAGGCAAATGGGGCGTGTTTGATTATTTTATAAAAGATCAATCAGGCAGCACCAGAATGGTGATCACAGAGGAAGCGCACCGGGAGATATTTAAGTGTACCATGGAAGATGCCGCAGCTCCGGAAGAAGACAGGATCTTTGGAATGGTGGATAATAACGGCAATCCGTTACTCAATAATGAAGTAGAGCAGACCAGAAAACCCAATAGTGGATATTTGGATCCTAATGGCTGGACAAGCAATACTTCGCAAAAAGTGAGTAAATTGGTTACGCTGGGTACCACTGGTACTACCAGTATTGGGCCCAATGTTTTATTAAAAGTGATGGCGGGAGATTATATCAGCGCTAATGCAAATTATTATTATGATGTACCACCTGTCAATTCAACTGTAACCAACACCAGCATCCTCAGTACAATCGTATCGAGTTTAATTGGTGGATTTACCGGGGGAGGCGTTAATCAGTCGGTTAAAGATGCGGGCAATACAATACAAACCACTTTGCAGGACCCTGTTTCCAGTCCGCTGCTTCCTTTTTTAAATAATCAGCCGCCGCAGCCAACTGACAGGCCCAGGGCTTATCTGAATTATGTTTTCTTCGATGAGAACTTTAATGTGATCCCCAATGAAGGTGGGGTTGATATGGTAAAAGCCAATGACAATGATGATAGGGTAAGTGCCCTCAATAAGAGAGTACCTAAAAACGGATATGTATACGTTTACCTTAGCAATGAAAGTAACTGGCCGGTATATTTTGATGAATTTAATGTGACACACGACCGGGGAGCCATTGTGGAAGAAAGTCATTATTATCCGCATGGAATGAAGATAGCGGCCATCAGTTCCCGCGCATTTAACAAGCCATTAAATAAATATGGGTTCCAGGGCGAGTTTAGTGAAGAGGAGGAGGAAAGTGGTTATGATGAATTTGATTTACGTACATACGATCCGCAAATCGGCAGATGGATCCAGTCAGATCCCTATGATGAGTTTCCCAGCGGGTATGTTGGTATGGGTAATGACCCTGTAAATAATGTAGACCCGAATGGAGGAAGTTCTATCGGACCTTTCCCTGGATTCTCTCCTTTATTGGCGAGCGTGACCGATGATATTATTATGTCAAATTCTTATTGCATTTTTTGTGAGGTAGCTTCAATGGCTCAAGTGCTTGAAGAGGTAACGGTAACGGCCAAGATTGGGTCAACGCTTGCCAATTCCGTTTCTGATGAGGCGACAAGGCTTGCTTTGGCCTCAGCACAAGGAACTGTTGATGCCCTGGCTCATGCTAACACGCTGGGTATTTGGAATATGTTTGGTGATAATCTGGAGAAGTATAGCACCGCAGAGGAGCAAAAAGCCTATTTAAGAGGGAAGATTACAGGAAGTGGAATTGGAATTGCACAGGGAATTACTGAAATTCAGGCCGGTGGTGGGGCTGCGGGTGGTGGACTTTTATTAGGGCCGGGAGCAGTAGTCGTGTCTACAAGTGGTGCCGCAGTAGCTTTACATGGCGCTGGTGTCGGCGCAATTGCCAGCGCAGATTTAGTAGCCGACTTAAAAAGATTATATCAGCTACAGTCTTCTTCAGGCACTGGGTCCGGAGGGGGAACTACTAATGGATCTACCAGTGGGGGGGCTTCCGATGGAGTAATGTCAAACCCTGGTCCAGAAATAGATCCATTCGGCGTTCCTAATTATTATACTTATACGAAAGATGGACAGAGCTTTTTTGTTGCACCACATGCATTAAAGCACCTTAAAGAACTGTCGAATCATGCGCGGCAAATTGGACCTAATTACACAAAATTGTTGGGGCAAACATATTTGAAATCGATTAATAGTGCGATAGATGATGTACTTTCACAGGGGCCAATTAAATATAATACTATGTATATGTCTGGAGGAAATGAGATTATGATAGGTGCGCCCAGAAAAATAGGAGAACTTCCAGCCATTTATCATTTTAGATAACATTTAAAGTATGCTTAAACTAGAAATTGAATCAATTGCGGCAGCACCTCCTTGTAAAAAGGAGTATTATAATAGTTTGAATCGTATTCCTTTTTCAATATCAATAGGTAAATATTCCGATTTTCCGGAGACGATTTATTGTCGGAACTTGATTGATGAAAACTTTATTGAGTTTCGATTCAATAAGGAAAATAGTGAGCTTTTTGAAATAGAATTGATTGGTTTCAGCCCTAATAGTGTAAAGGAATTGTCTGGTTCTGATTTAATAAAAATTGACCAAACCCGGTACTTTACCTGTAAAATTAATGAACTTGAAAGTAGAAAGGAAGATAACTTACCGATGGAAATTTTAAGAAC
>CBIMFG010000564.1:0-4321 GCA_966243125.1 uncultured Niastella sp. | reverse complement strand
ATTCGACAAGTCGAGCGCTGTTGGTTTGTTGATGCGGAAAGTAAGACTGCTCCATTTTTCAAAAGTGGCTTCCTGCCAACGCACCGTATCAAGCGGATTGTAAGCGATGGTTTTTTTATTGATGCGAAACGCTGTTACGGCATAATTTCCACGGAGTTGTTTTACGCCTGCTACGGAAGGTTGTTTGTAGGGATCGTACAAAAAGTTTACGAGTTGTAAATAGAATAATACTACCAGGAAGATAAAGATGGTTGCCACCTTTAACCCTACCCGGCCATAGCGTTGCCATTTGGCGGTGAACACAGGATAGAAATTATAGGGGAATGTGTTTTTTTCAAGAATAAGCAGGTTGTACAACTTCGGAATATCTTTCACCAATAAAAATGCAGCCAGCAATACAAAGTAACTGCTGTATACATGCACCCCACCATCGTAAGCAAAGTTCACATACACAATATCACCCAACGCACCAAACAACAAAATAGAACCAATGGTTGTAGTACGGCGGAAGAACAACAAGCTTCCGGCTGCTACTTCCACCACCCCGGCGAAGATCTGGTACCAGGGTACAATGCCTATAGATAACCAATACAATTTCTGGGCGGTCATATCGCCCACATTGGTGTTCAGCACACCCCATGAAGGGTAAGGCATTTGCACCGGTAACAGTTTGGTAAAACCGAAACCAATGATACCAATACCAGCGCGGTAGCGAACCACCACCCGCAACCAGTAATACAACAGGTTGTATTCAGTGCGGGCTGTTTTACGGCGGTTTACGATCCAGGTCCAAATAAAACCACCCACCGTGGCAACTATCAGTGTAATGATCCAGTTGGCATAACCCAGCAACGTGCTGCCAAACAATTTATTCCCAAACACGTTGATGCCCGATCCAAAACGCGCAATGTCATACAGGTCGCGGTAATGCAGGTTGGTCCAGTCAATATGAACAACCAGCTTATACCACTCAACACTGTTGGGAATAGAAATGCTGATAAAAAAGATAAAGGCTATTCTGAATACAATCTTCTGGGTAGATGACCACCTGGTAGCAACCGGTGTAGTTGCGGCAGGAGCCTGAGCCTTTCCATTACCGTTCACTAGTGTTGCCAGTGGCGCTGCTTCTATGTAGGTATTTTGTACGAGTGACATAGTTATAATTTTAATGATTTACTCCGTCCCGCATTTTCCACTTCTTTCAACAGGTATTTTTTATTGATCCGGTTTAGCGTAGCAAATACTGAATCTTTGTTTTCATTGATGCCATACAACTGAAGAGTACTGTCATTGGTTCTTGTATAATGCAGTTGCAATTGCTCGTTCTTATAAAACCGGTTCTTATTCTGCAACGTCAATAATTGGTTGGCCGTATCTACGGTATAGCTGTAATAATGCCGGCCACTGGCGCCTTCCAGTTCATAGGTTTTATCAGCATCACGGGCGTTAATTCGCTCTACATTATTTGAGTCAATGTGCACCGGCCGGTTCGATTTAATACTGATGGTATTCCATTCTTCAAACACCACATCCTGCCAACGTACAGGATCGTACCTGGAATAGGGAATGGTATCGGCATTGATGCGGAAATAACTCACATTGTAAATACCAGCAGTTTTTGACAACCCTTTTGTTACGGGAAACTGATAAGGATCGTGCTTAAAACCCGAAGCAGTTTTAAAACTATACAGTAATACAAAAAAGAAAAAGGCGCCTGCTTTTAACCCCCAGCGCGCATACACCTGCCATTTGGCGGTGAACACCGGGCGAAAATGATTGGGCGCAGTTGGCTTTTGTAATACCAGCAGGGAAAAGATCCGTTGCAGGTCCCAGCTCAACACAAAAAGCGCCAGAACGATCAAATAAAAACTATATACCACTTCGCCGCCTTCATAAGCTATGTTCGACATAAACACGTTGCCGGTAAACAACAGAATGATCACCGCGCCTACTGAAGCAGAGTTACGCCATAACAATAACAATCCGGCCACTACTTCTACCAAACCCAGAAAGCTTTCATAACCCGGCACAATACCCAAACTGATGGAGAATAATTTCCAACGGGTAAAATCGCCGTAGTTGGTATTGAGGTTACTTAATGAGGGGTAAGGCGATTGCAAGGGAAACACTTTGAGAAAGCCATAGGCAATCACTCCAATGGCCAGTCTGTACCGGACGATCGCTCTAAGCCAATAATATAAGTTGTTGTAAGCGGCCGTGCGATTGCTATCCGCCACTGTCCAAACTATAGCACCAACCGCAGCAATGGCCGCTACAATACCCCAGCCCACAAAACTTTGTGCACCGGCAATAAATTGCGGCATATAGTGCGCCAGTATGAAGATGTGGCTGTACTTCAGGTGCGCCCAGTTAATAGCAAATACCTGTTTGTAGTAGAGCCAGTCAATTGGCACCACCTGCAACAAAAAATAGATAAAGAAGAAACGGAAGGCTATTTTTTCATAGCCTTTCCATTGGTTAATATGTTGCGTACTCATGGTTGTATGGTTTTGAATTAATAACCGATGTTTTGATCCAGTGATGATCCTTCGATCAACACTTCAGTGGCTGGTACTGGTAACACCCATTTGTTTTTATCGGTAACGCCCAATACAGCTGCAGCCCTATCGGTGCGCAGCAGATCGAACCAGCGGTGCGGTTCAAAAGCAAACTCTATTCTTCTTTCGTTTTCGATGGCTAACAGTATTTCATCCTGTGTAACTGCGGTGCTGCCAGTGAGACCGGCACGGCTTCGCACGGCATTCAGATCGGCCAGCGCACCGGGAAGGTTCTTTAATTGTGCGCGCGCCTCCGCCCTAATAAGGTATTGTTCTGCAATGCGCAAAACATAGGCAGGATCAGTGGCCGGACTGCGGTAATACAGGTTGCCATACCACAATCCCTGTGCTGTTTTAGCGACCAATGCACTGCGGTTGCCGCCGACAGTTGCATCGTTTACCAGGTTCAAAAATGCATCGCTGGGCGCCCACTGCCGGGTTCCATTATTCGCAGGCGGCTGCCATTGATTACGATGACCGTTTGTATAAGTAGTACTGTATGATAATTCGAATACTGATTCCGGCGTGGCCACTACGTTGTTGGCAAAAAAGGCGCTATAAGGTTTCACCAGGTTGTAATTGGTTCCGTCGCCAATGAGTTTGGAAGCATAGCTTTCTGCCAGCGCATATTCCTTTTGATACAAATGATATCTTGCCCGTAAGGCCCAAACTGTTTTTTTAGTAGCGCGGTAGCGGTTGGTAGTTTCTGGCAACAGCGGCTCGGCAGCAGTCAAATCGCTTAACACCTGTGCATAGGTCTCGGCTGTTGAACTGCGTTTGATGCCATTTTTATCGGTTGCAGAATTGGTAGGTGTTAATGCCAGTTGCACCCCACCCCAGGTACGCACCAGGTCAAAGTAAGCCAGCGCTCTTACAAAATAGGCTTCGCCAGTTAACTGGTTTTTCAAAGCATCTGTTAACAAAGGATCGGTTACATTGGGCACTTTGGCAATAATGTGGTTTGCCCGGTTAATGGTGGCATAGATGGCACTCCATGCAGAAGCGATGTTGGCGTTATCGGCCCGTACGTTATGCGAAATAAATTGTTGCACTATAGATTGGGAGCCGGTCCATTGCACATTGTCGCCCGACAGATACCCAATACTCTGAAACGTTACACCATAATATCCGTCTGCAGAAAGGGCGCGGTACAAACCGCGGGTGGCTGTTTCTGCAGAAGTTTTATCAACGATGGTTTGTCCATCAGAAACCGAATCAACCGGCTGCACTTCCAGAAACTTTTTGCACGATACCAACAACAGGGTCGATAATGCCGGTATTATATATTTAAATGAGTTCATGTTAAATAATTTTTTGAGAAGTTTACAACGTAACATTAATACCGAACTGAACAGTGCGTGGTTGTGGCGGAGTACCCAGATCGAGCCCCTGCACATTTTGAATACCCGTTACGTTCGACTCGGGATCAGGTCCTGAGTATTTTTTGATCCATAACAAATTGCTGCCAACAAAATACAGGCGAACACCCTGCAAATGCGCTTTAGTAACAACACGTTGCGGTAAAGAGTAGCCAAATGTTACTGAACTTAATTTTATAAATGAACCATCTTCCAGGAAACGGCTGTTCTGCTCCAGGGTATAGTTGTTTCCGTAAGCAGTAAGACGGGGTACATCGGTTATATCACCGGGTTGTTGCCATCTTTTTAACTGACTGGCAAACAAAACGCGGTTGGCATCGCGGGTTCCACCACCTTCGCCAAAAAAGCGATTGAGGTTAAAGATCTTGTTGCCATATTGATAAG
>CBIMFG010000563.1:0-4329 GCA_966243125.1 uncultured Niastella sp. | reverse complement strand
AAGCATAGCGGCCAACCCGGTAGGTTCCCTTCAACACTTTTACCGGTTGAAAAGAAGAAAGGAACAACGCGGGATATAAACCCGCCAGCAAACCTGTAAGTATGCCCAGGCATAAACCTATCAGCCAAAAAACAGGATTCGCCCAGGGAATAGCTATCTTTTTATCTGCTACCGAATTGAAGAAGGGCATCATAAGGCTTGCCAGTAAAATGGAGAAAACAAAAGCGATCACGGCAGTAAGCACCGACTCGCTAAAGAATTGTGTAATCAGTTGTTTTCTGTTAGAGCCAATGGTTTTTCTAACGCCTACTTCTTTGGCTCTTTTTTCACTGCGGGCCGTACTCAGGTTCATAAAGTTGATGCAGGCCAGTAGTAAAACAAAAATGCCGATGATGCCAAACAACCATACTGTTTCAATGCGTCCGCCTATATTTATACCTTCCTTCCATTCATTATACAGGTGCCATTTACGCATGGGGTGCAGGAATACGATCGGTTTATAGCGCTTATCCTCTGCAGCTGTTTTGTTCAGCTTTACATCGCGGATGCGTTTCGACAAACTTTCTATATCTACATTATCAGCTACCTGGGCAAAGGTTTGGGTAAAGTTACTTCCCCAGGGATTTCCCATTTCTTTTATCCATGGGTTCTGGCTCAGGTACAATTGCCAGGGGAGAATTATAGTCAGGTCTTTAAAGCTGGTGTTATCGGGCAGGTCTTCATATACTGCGGTAACCTTCACGTTCGTTCTATTATCGGCACGAATCATTTTACCAATGGGATCTTCTTTTCCAAAAAGCGCAGTGGCTGTGGATTGCGAAAGAACGATGGAATTCATTTCTTTTAACCCGTCCTTTGAGCCGGCCAGTATTTTCAGGCTCAACATATCAATCACTTCCGGTTCAAAGAAACTGCCGGGTTTTAAAATTATTTTATCGCCATAGGCTAAGCCATGATCAAAGTTCCAGGAAGATTGCAGCACATATTTAAATCCACTGCCATACACCCGCCTTATTTCCTCAGCCATTACAGCAGGATTGGATACCTGTGTTTCATATTTGCCATTATAAAGCACATGTTGCGTTACCTGTGCAATGCGGTCGTAGTTCTTATGATATTTATCAAAGCTTACTTCATCATACACCCAAAGGGCAATAAGAATGGCTACAGCCATACCCACGGCCAGGCCACTGATATTAATAATAGAAGAAACCTTGCTCTTGAAAAGATTGCGCCAGGCTGTTTTTAAATAGTTGGTGAACATAGTCTTGGTATTGTGAAAGGGAATACGAAATAGGTGCCAGTTTGTAACCGCGTAAAAATAAATAGATTAGATGGTGCTAATGGTTTCTGCCGTCCGGTTTTGATACACCGTAATGAACGGTTTCAATACAGCCAATAACAGGGGAGGAAATATTAGAATTTTGATTAAGTTGAACCTTTACTTAATATATAACCGAAACAAGTTTAATGAGTGTCGCATGCGGCAAACAAGCGCTTTAAGAAATTGTTCACATTTAGCAGGGTGGGGATAATTTTATTTAATTTCGGTACGCTATTTTGCATAATTCGTTTAACTAAAAACTCGTGCCCTCATGAAAATTTACAAGCTACGCAAGCAGCTAGTGCTTGCTATGTCCATTCTTATGCTGTTACTGGGAACAGTATTCAGCGCCACCGCTCAAACGCCTAAGTTTAAGGTAGTGGCCTTTTACAATGGCACCTGGGATGCAGCCCACATTAACTTTGTGCATGAAGCCAACCCCTGGTTCACCAACCTGGCGGCTCAGTATGGCTTTTCCTACACGGCTACCAACAACTGGAACAACCTGAATGCGAATTATCTGAAAGACGTTCAGGTAGTGCTCTTTTTGGATGATGCGCCTACAGGTGCCTCTCAACGCGCCGCTTTCCAACAGTACATGGAAAATGGTGGTGGCTGGATGGGCTTTCACGTTAGTGCCTTTACCACCAACGCATCAGAATGGAGCTGGTATCACAACACCTTCCTGGGCAAAGGCAACTTTGTAACCAACACCTGGGAACCAACCACCGCTGTGTTGAAATGTGAAGACCGCACGCATCCTACCACCCTGCGTTTACCCACTACCTTTACTTCATCAGTAAGTGAGTGGTATAGCTGGAGCAATGACCTGCGCAACAACAGCAACATTAAAGTACTTATGTCTGTTGATCCTTCCAGCTTTCCTTTAGGTACCAGCCAAAGATGGACCAGTGGTTATTATCCCATCGTTTGGACAAACAAGAATTATAAAATGGTGTATGCCAACTTCGGGCACAACGCTATGAATTATTCAACCAATGTTGGTTTATCATCAACATTCGGCAGCGAAACCCAGAACAAGTTCATCATCGACGCCATTATGTGGCTAGGTGGTCAACCTTCAGGTCCTGCGCCTGCTGCTTCAATTCCTGGTAAAGTAGAAGCTGAGAACTACACCAACATGAGTGGTATTCAAACTGAAGTTACCACTGATGCAGGTGGTGGTTCAAATGTAGGTTACATTGAAGCAGGTGACTGGCTGGAATATAAAGTGAATGTAAAAACAGCCGGAACTTACGGCGTTCAATACCGCGTGGCCAGCGAAGCGGGTGGCGGCAGCATTCAATTGCAAAAAGATGGCGCTGCATTGGCTACCACTGCAGTTCCTGCTACTGACGACTGGCAGGTGTGGACAACCATCACTGATAGTGTTGTGTTGGCTGCCGGCGAACAAACTTTAAGAATACAGGCGCCTGTTGGTGGCTTTAATATCAACTGGATCTCTTTTGCCACTTCTACAACAAACAATCCTGGTAACCCATCTACCGCTCCAATTGGTCAGGTTATTACGCTGAAAGGTAATAATGGTTTTTATGTAAGTGGAGAGAATGGCACCAAAGCCATGACCTGTACAAGAATTGCTCCATCAACATGGGAACAGTTCTCTGTATTGGATGGCGGTAACGGAAAAATACAACTGCGCAGCATGGGTCAATATGTGTCATCGGAAAATGGTACAAAAGCCATTACCTGTAACCGTCCTGCCCCACAAGGTTGGGAAGTGTTTGACTGGATCCAGAATACTGATGGCACCATTTCACTGCGTGGAAACAATGGTTTCTATGTAAGTTCTGAAAATGGCGAGCAGGCAATGACTTGTACCCGTCCTAATATTGATGGTTGGGAGAAATTCAATTTTACAGTAGTAGGTTCTGTTGCAAGAATGGCAGCAATTGAGAGCCTTGTAACTACGCTTTCTCCATCGGTGAAAGATGCATATCCCAATCCATTCACTACTCAGTTGCATTATACACTGCCTGAGAAATACAGTGCACACACGATAACGGTGTATGATTTCTCTGGTAAGCAAATTTTGCGTTACAACGTAAAAAATAACCAGGGTACTAATACATTCGATGGAAGCAAACTTCCTGAAGGTTTGTACATCCTGGATGTTTCAAGCGGCGATTTCCATAAGAGAATGAAAGTGCAGAAAGCAAAATAAATTATAGTAGTTTATAATAAGTGTGGGTCCCGATTTTATCGGGGCCCTTTTTTTATAATATTAATGAAAACGGTTACAATTTAATCTGACATACTGGAAGCGTAGATAATCGGAATAATTTAAATTTAATAATGAAATCGGTTGCATTGTAAATTACCATTATTCATTAACGATTAAACCACGCTTGCTATGAAAAGAATTTTAGCTGCTTTGCAGGTAAAGATCGCTCTTGTTTGCCTGTTACTGATGTGTTTAGGCCTGGGGGCCAAAGCCCAGTTGCCGCTTGTTTATTCCGTTGAAAATACGGGGGCCGCATATCCGCTACCACCGTTACCACCTCTTGATCAACTGCAGGCCATAGAACCTTTACCCGATCCGTTTATGTGGTCGAATGGCAGTGGGCGTTCAACCAGTTTCACCGACTGGGCGCGCCGCCGCAGTGAAATAAAAGCGGAAATCGAAAACTATGAGATCGGCCCCAAACCCAACCGGCCCGATACCATTGCCGCTACCTGGCTTCCCGGTTCAACACCCACCTCCGGCACCCTGCAGGTTACGGTTACCGTAAACGGACAAACGCTAACCCTCAGTTCAGCCATTTCCCTTCCCGCGGGCGCTGGCCCTTTCCCTGCTGTGATTGGCATGAACAGTTTGAATGGCAGTTTGCCCGCCGATATTTTTACCAGCCGCAACATTGCGCGTATCACTTTCTCCCATAACCAGGTTACCACGTACCCTGCACCACAGGCAACCGATCCGTATTTCAGGTTGTACCCCCAATTTAACCGCGACAATATTGGCCAGTACAGCGCCTGGGCCT
>CBIMFG010000562.1:0-4339 GCA_966243125.1 uncultured Niastella sp. | reverse complement strand
GGTTTGAACTTAACCTTCTAAGCCTAATCAAAAAAAGAACGACAATGAAAAAGTTACTTTATAATATCTCAATAGTGATTTTGTCAGGAGCTATGTTAACCTCCTGCAAAAAGTTTCTCGACAGAAAGAACGAAGCTGCGTTCGATGGCCAGTCAACCTTCGAGAACTCCTCGAAAGCCGAAATGGCGGTGCTGGGTATTTACGGGCTTAGTTTCAACCGGGAGTTGTACTACCAGTTTGGGATGGGTACCGATGAGTGTATTTCAACAGAAGGGAATACCAACTCAAAGAACATGGTGGCCAACTACGTATACTCACCCGATATTTCGCCCACAGATACCTATGGCGCTATGTACCGCGCCATTGAGTATGCCAACATTTGTATAAAAAACATACCGGCCATAAAACCTTCCAGCGATGCCGATCAAAAGAAATTAAACATGTTGCTGGGCGAAGCATATGCGTTGCGGGCCATGTGTTTTGTAAATGTGGTACGCTTCTTTGGCGATGTGCCGTACCCAACCGTACCCGTGCTGGATGCCGGTACGTTTGCTTCATCGCGCGTAAGCAGAGATACCATTTATGATGGTTGTGTGGCCGATCTGCAAAAAGCCATTGACCTGTTGCCGTGGAAAAGCGAAGGCATGGTGCCAACCGTTGAACGGTTTACAAAAAATGCAGCCTATGGCATCCTGGCCCGTACCGCCTTGTATGCAGCCGGTTTTTCCTTGCGCTGGGACCTGAATACCTATGCAGCCTCTTCGGTAAAACTGGGCCAACGCACCGATGCTGCCCGCATAAAAGAGTTGTACCAGATAGCCTCCGATGCCTGCAACGCCGTGATGCAAAAAGGCGAAAACCAATTGTTGGCAAGTTACGAACAGGTGTTTCGCGACCTGGTGAGTGGAAAATACAACAATGAATCCATGCTGGAATTTGGACAATATGGCGCCAATGCAAACGGAGCCCAGAATGGTTATACCAATGGGATGTTTAGCCATACCAGCAGCTTTTTTGGCAAATCACAACCAGCCATGGGTGTTATGCCAACTTTTTATTACGATTTTCAGGATGGCGATAAACGCCGCGACGTAAGCATTTGTACATACGGCATTACCGACAAAAGCGCCCGTCAGCTGAACCCTTACGGCTCCAATACCATTGGTAAATATCGCGTTACCTGGAAGAGTTCAGCCGGTACAGCCATTAACCAGCGCGATATCAACTGGCCCTGGCTCCGGTATTCCGATGTGTTGCTGATGTATGCCGAAGCACAGAATGAATTGAACAATGGACCTACACCGGCCGGCAAAGCAGCTTACGAACAGGTAAGAAAACGCGGTTTTGGCGGCGATGCTACTAAAATTGGTACCACGCCAGCTACCTACCAGGATTTCAGAAATGCCATCATTAACGAACGCAAACTGGAATTGTCGTTCGAAGGCTGGCGCCGTACCGACCTGGTGCGTTGGGGCATTCAATATGAAACCCTTACCCAGTGCAAACAAAACCTGATCGACATGGCCAACAAAACAGGTAAATATGCCAACATCGATCAATACCGCACATATAAACTGGAAACAGCTACCACCTGGAACGATCCGGTAGTAGGCGTTGCGTTCACTGGTTTTAAAACAAAACTAACTTCAGCTGACAGTGCTACGGCCAAGGCAAACGGACTTACCATTCTGGATATGTTCAGCAACGTAGCCATCAGCAATGGTCAAATCCTGGAACAAAATCAACAATGGGTAAAGGATATTTTCAGAGGAATAGAGAAAAACAAAACAGAACTGTTTCCCCTGAATACCACTACCACCATAAATAATAATCCCGGGTTAGCCGGAGAGCAACATCCGCTGTACTAAGAAGGCTGAAAGCTGAAAGGTGAAAGCTGAAAGCAATATACACTAATGCGGTTTTTGCTTTTGGCTTTAACCTTTTCGCTTAAAGCTGTATTCGGCTTACAGCTTACAGCTTACAGCTTGCAGCTATACTTAACCTAACGATTGTTTTACTATGAAAAAAAACTACACTAACCGGGTGCTATACCCGTCCTTGCTTTTCTTTGTCCTGTCCATTCTCTCCATTCAACAAACCCATGCCCAAACCCTGGCCTTTCCCGGCGCTGAAGGTTTTGGTAAATATGCTGTTGGGGGAAGATATGGAACCGTTTACCATGTTACCAATGTAAACGATGCCGGCCCCGGCTCCTTACGCGATGCCGTAAGTGCGCCCAACCGCATCGTCGTGTTTGATGTGGCCGGTGTTATTCGCATTACTTCCCGTATGGTGGTATCGGCCAATATATATCTGGCCGGTCAAACCGCACCCGGTGAAGGCATAACGGTGTATGGCAATGGCTGGAGTTTTTCGGGCGCCAGCAATACCATATGCCGCTACATAAAAATAAGAATGGGTATTGTAGGCGATGATGGTAAAGATGCCAATGGCCTGGCCGATGGCCACGATGTTATTTGGGACCATTGCTCGGTAAGCTGGGGGCGCGATGAGAATTTTTCCATCAACTCCACCACAGCTAAGAACCTCACCATTCAGAATTGTATCATTTCGCAGGGCCTGTTAACGCACTCAGCCGGCGGTTTAATGCAAGTAGACAGTATAACCCTGTACCGCAACCTGTACGTTGACAACAGCACCCGCAACAACAAAATAAAAGGCGTAAACCAGTACGTAAACAATATCGTGTACAACTGGAAAGATGGCGCTTATATTATGGGGGGCGAATCGGAAGGACAAACCTATGCCAATGCCACCAACAACTGTTTTATTGGCGGAACCTCTTATGGCGTGCCGCCTTTTAATTTAGGTAACCTCAATTACCACATTTACCAAACCGACAATATTTTCGACAGCAGCCGCAATGGCCAGTTCGATCCGTATACCATCCCACCGGCGCAGTTTGTAGGCCCGCCCGATTTTCAATCAACGCCCTTTAATTTTCCTGTATTACCAGCATTGCCTGCAAACACCCTGGTGAATAATTTATTACCAGGTGTGGGCGCCAGTTTGCCTTACCGTGATTATGCCGATTATTATGTGGTGAATGAAGTAAGATCATTCGGGAAGAAAGGCGAGTTGATTGCCAATGAAAACTCATTACCATTTGGAGCGCCCACTACCTGGAACCTATGGCCCGGTACGCCCCGCATAGATACGGATAACGACGGTATGCCCGATGCCTGGGAGTCGGCTAATGGTACCAACCCCTCGGTCAACGATGCTATGGTGATCGCAACCAATGGCTATGCCAACATAGAAAATTACATCAACAGCATTACCGCCAGCAATTCGCAGGATTACCTGCGCGCGCCCATGAAGCTGAAACAGGATTCGGCCAACCAAAGCACCGTGTATTTGTCCTGGCTCGATTATACCGAGAAAGAGCAGGGCTACATCGTAGAAAGAATGATCGATGGCGTATGGACGCAAATAGCCACTACAGGCGTTAATAGCAACTATTTTGCCCTCACCGGTATGCAGCCCGAAGAAGCAGATACCTTCCGCGTAAAAGCGTTTAATGCATTGGGTGAATCGGGTTATACCAATGAACTGATCGCAAAAAGCAAACCGGTGGAAGTGCCCGTGTTAAACCCCGGCGCCTTTACCCCCGCACTAACCTGGACGGGCGCGCTCAGCACCAACTGGGATAAAACTACCAAAAACTGGGTAGACAGCACCAACACCCCGGCCTTGTTTACCGACAGCAGCTCGCTTACTTTCCCCGAAGCAGGCGCGGTGGCAAAAACGGTGAACATAACGGCGCCTATGGACGCAGGTGATGTGCTCGTGAACAGCAACGGCAATTACACCTTTACCGGTGCAGGTAGCATTACTGGTACTAAATCAGTAAACAAAGCCGGCAACGGTACCGTGTCATTGTTGACCAATAATACGTATACCGGCGCTACCGTATTACACGGCGGTGTTATTGAAATGAATACACTGGCCAATGGGGGAGCGGCCAGTTCTATAGGGGCATCCGCCAACTATGCCTTTAACTGGGTGTGGAAGGGCGGTAGCTGGTTGTACTCCGGTGCAACAACAGGTACCGATAGAAACGCCACCCTGGATGCTACCACCGAATTTAACGTAAGCAACCCCGCCAGCACGGTTACCTTCAACGGCGTGTTGAGCGGCGATGGCGGGTTAATAATATCTGGTCCCGGTAGAATGGTGGTGAAAAATGCCAACCCCTATGCCGGTGAAACAATAATCAATGGCGGTATACTGGAAGTAAGCCCCGTAAGCGCCGCCACCGCTGCCGGCGGCCAGCGACTTGTCGCAGCTGTTTGAGCAGATGAGCAGAGAAGAACAG
>CBIMFG010000561.1:0-4341 GCA_966243125.1 uncultured Niastella sp. | reverse complement strand
AATAATAAGCAAAAAACCGAATGATACTGTTCCTAAAAAAACTGAAACTAAAACAAAAAATGTTGATTATATTTTTGGAGCCGCCGCCAAAACTTCCGGCGTAACCCCTGATGCGTATTTCTCAAAATTGGTAATGAACTGTTTAGCCAGGCTTTCGGCTGCTTTGTCATAGGCAGTTTTATCGGCCCAGGTATTGCGTGGGTTCAAAATAGTTTCGGGTACTCCCGGACAGCTGGTAGGAACCGCCATGCCGAAAACCGGATTCATTTCATATTCCACGCTATCGAGCTGGCCATCCAGCGCTGCACTGATCATGGCGCGAGTATACGACAGCTTCATGCGGCTGCCTGTACCGTAGCTACCACCCGTCCAGCCGGTGTTGATGAGCCATACCTTTACGTTGTTCTTTCTCAGCTTTTCGCCCAGCATACTGGCGTACTGGCCAGGGTGCAGTGGTAAGAAGGGCGCGCCAAAACAGGCGCTGAAAGTAGATTTTGGTTCCGTAACACCCGCTTCTGTACCTGCTACCTTGGCGGTGTAACCAGAAATAAACTGGTACATAGCCTGGGCAGGCGTTAACCGGCTAACCGGGGGCAGTACGCCGTAAGCATCACAGGTTAAAAAGAAAATATTTTCGGGTATTCCACCTTGCGCGGGTTCAATGGCATTACAGATATAAGGTAACGGGTAACTAACGCGCGTATTTTCAGTGATGGTCTTATTGGTAAAGTCAATTTCGTTGGTACCGGGGTAGAAGTTGGTATTCTCAACCAGTGCGCCCGGGCGAATGGCCGCATAAATAGCCGGCTCTTTTTCCTGGCTCAGGTCAATACATTTGGCATAGCAGCCACCTTCAAAATTAAATACATTATTGTCGGTCCAGCCATGTTCGTCGTCGCCAATCAGTTTACGGTTGGGGTCCGCACTTAAGGTGGTTTTACCGGTTCCACTTAAACCAAAGAACAAAGCAGTGTCGCCATCCTGGCCAATGTTGGCAGAACAGTGCATGCTTAATACGCCTTTGTCGTGCGGTAAAATATAATTGAGAATGGAGAAAATGCCTTTTTTGATCTCGCCGGTATAACCGCTACCTGCAATTAAAATGGTGCGGTGTTTAAAGCTTATGACGGCTGCATTGTGCTGACGAACGCCGCATTCCTGTGGATCGAGGCGTAAACCGGGTGCTGCCAGTATCTGCCAGTCGGGCGTGAAGTTGTCCAGCTCCTCTTCTTCAGGGCGCATAAACATGTTATAGGCAAACAGGTTTGCCCAGGGATTATCATTAATTACGCGAATGTTCAGGCGATAGCGGGGATCGGCGCATGCATATGAATCGCGTACCCACAGTTCGGGTTGTGTGTTCAGGTAGTCAAGGATCTTTTTACGTATGCAGTGAAAATATTTCTCATCCAGCGGAATGTTGAAATCATTCCAGTGAACAGCGTTTTCAGTGATCTCATCTTTAACAATGAACTTGTCTTTCGGACTACGGCCCGTAAATTCTCCTGTTTTTACTACCAATGCCCCTGTGTTATTCAGTTCGCCCTGGTTTAATCGTAAAGTGTCATGCACTAACTCTTCAGCGCTTAACTGATAATGCAATGTGTTGGTTGAGTGAAGGCCCAGCTCCTCAAGTCCTCTCGTTGGGATTGCAATAGTTGATAATGACATACAAGCGTTCGTTTGTTTGAGCCTCAAAGATATAATTAAAATTTATCCATACCAATGGGCCTATTTTACACATTTTTGAAGATTTTCTAATTTAGGTGGCTGTTTATTGTGAGTTTTCTACCTAACATTTGTTAGTGTAAGATCGTGTTGATTGCTCATGCGGTTTTGCTGAATGGGTACTAAAAACCAATTTTTTACATGTTTATTGATCAGTTTTTTGTTGCCGGTTTCCGGTCGCCGGTTCCCGGTTAATGCCTTTATAGAACATAGGTTAATTGAAAGCAAGTGCATGTTGATGATTTAGAGGCAGTTTTCTTTGCCTGGTACCCGGTGTGCGGTAACTGGTAACTGCTTTTTCATTTATTTTTACCGGATCAATAAAACTGCCCGATTATATAAAATATTAACTACATGAAGTATCTGCCACTCGATCCGGCCATTTTTATCCAGAACCGTAAAGCTTTTGTAGCCCGGATGGACAAAAATGCGATTGCCATTTTCAACAGCAATGATGAACTGCCTACCAATGGCGATGCCACTCACCGGTTCAAACAAAACAGCGATCTGTATTGGTTATGCGGCATTGACCAGGAAGACACCATGGTGATCCTTTTTCCCGGTAACCCCGATCCCAAATTGCGCGAAGTGCTGGTATTGGTTCGCCCCAATGAAATGAAAGAGAAATGGGATGGCAGGCGTTTGCGGGCAGAAGAAGCCAGAAAAATGTCAGGTATTCAAACCATAGTTTGGCTCGATAGCCTGGAGGCTGTTTTACAGGGTTGGATCCATTTGGCCGATACCATTTATTTGAATACGAATGAGAACGACCGCAAATCGAACCACGTACCGGTACGTGATTACCGTTATGCAGAAGAAATGCGGCGGCAATATCCCCTGCACCAGTATAAACGCAGCGCCCGTATTATGAAAGACCTGCGGGCCATTAAATCGCCCCAGGAAGTTGTGGTATTACAACAGGCAATAGATATCACCCAAAAAACGTTTGAACGACTGCTGAAATTCATTAAGCCGGGTGTAATGGAGTATGAGATTGAGGCAGAGATCTGGCATTCGTTTTTGTCGCAACGCGCCACCGGGCCAGCATATAGCAGCATTATTGCCAGTGGTGACCGCGCCCGCATTCTGCATTATGTGTTCAATAACCAAGAATGTAAAGATGGCGAGCTGGTATTAATGGATTTTGGCGCCGAATACGGCGGTTATTGTGCCGATTTAACCCGTACCGTGCCTGTAAATGGTAAGTTCACCAAACGGCAAAAGGATGTGTACAATGGTTGTTTGCGCCTGCATGACTATGCGAAAAGCATTTTGAAACCAGGCATCAACATTTTGGATTATACCGATAAAGTAGGAGCAGAAGCCACCAAAGTATTTGTAAAATTAGGTTTGTTAAGTGCGGGCGATGTGAAGAATGAGGATAAGGACAACCGCGCTTACCGCAAGTATTTATATCATGGTATTTCGCATCACCTGGGTATTGATGTACATGACCTGGGTACCCGTACCGAACCCATTAAACCGGGAATGGTATTTACTGTGGAGCCGGGTATTTATATAGAAGAAGAGCAAATGGGCATCCGTATCGAGAACAATGTATGGATCACCAAAACCGGCAATAAAGATCTGATGGCGAAGATCCCTATTAAAGCAGATGATATTGAGGCTTTCATGAAGAAAAAATAAACGAAAAAGAATAAGCTAATTTGCAAGCATGAAACATATACCAAACCTGTTCACTTTACTCAATTTGTTCTTTGGCTGTATTGCTATCATATACATATTGCAGAATGGAATTATTATAGTGAGTGATGAGCAGGGGACTCAGTTGCTGGAAATTCCCGAAAAAATATGGCTGGGCTCCTTATTCATTGCCATGGCTGCTGTGGTAGATTTTTTAGATGGCTTTGTGGCCCGCCTGTTCAAAGCCACTTCAGAATTGGGTAAACAGCTGGATTCCCTGGCTGATTGTGTAAGCTTTGGTGTAGCGCCGGGCATGATCGTGTACCAGTTCTTACGCCTGAGTTATGCAGGTATGCCCGATGGTGTGGAAGCTCCCATTATTCTGTTAATGCCTGCGCTGATAATACCTTGTGCAGCGGCATTCCGGCTGGCCAAGTTTAATATCGACGATTCACAGCAGTTTGGCTTTAAAGGTGTTCCCACACCGGCAGCAGGGTTGCTGGTAGCTTCATTACCGCTTATTTACTGGTATTCGAATGCCGACATGGCTACTTTGTTACACAACCGCTGGGTATGGTATGGTATAATTGTGGTGGTGAGCTATTTAATGGTAAGTAACCTGCCGTTGATGGCGTTGAAATTTAAAAATTTCTCCGTGAAAAGCAATCTGCCCAAGCTTATTTTACTGGTAGCCGCCATAATAGCCGGCATATTATTAAAATGGATGGCTGTGCCGGTTGTGTTTATTCTTTACATCATCTTATCTTTGGCGTTCAAAAATAAAGCTACAACATGACCTATACAGTTCAGGTGAAGGTAATGCCGTTAAAAGAATTGCTCGATCCGCAGGGAAAAGCCGTAATGGGTGGATTGCAAAACTTAGGATTAGGAAATATTCAGGATGTACGGGTAGGAAAGAACATCACCCTGCAGGTAGAAGCCAACACCCCTGATCAGGCAAAAGCTATT
>CBIMFG010000560.1:0-4347 GCA_966243125.1 uncultured Niastella sp. | reverse complement strand
CTGCCCGGTTTAGTGGTTTGTATGGGTATTGGTATCCGCATCTTACTGATGCTTATAGCTTTGCTGTAATGTTGTTGAACCAGGTAAAGGCAACCGTATTGGCCATGCAGGCCATCAGGCGCATTAACCCCGCTGCAAAACTGGTACAAACAGAAGACCTTACCAAAATACACAGTACTGAACTGTTAAGCTATCAGGCTGATTTTGAAAACGAACGCCGGTGGTTAACCTATGATCTGTTATGTGGCAAAGTAACCCGGGAACATCCGTTATGGGACTATTTTTTATCGCTGGGTATTTCAGCATCACAATTGTATTTTTTTACTGAGCACCCGTGCGAACCCGATATCATGGGGTTGAATTATTATGTTACCTCTGAACGATACCTGGATGAGGATCTTTTTTCCTATCCGGTACATACACACGGCGGAAATGGCCGGCATGAATATGCAGATGTGGAAGCAGTACGGGCAACAAAACCAGCCGGTATAAAAAAATTATTGATGGAAGCCTGGGATCGCTTTCACCTGCCCCTGGCTGTAACCGAGGCTCATTTACATTGTGATGAAGTAGAACAGGGCCGGTGGTTTAAAGAAATTTGGGATGGTTGTTGTTTGGTAAAAGAACGTGGCGTGGATGTAAGAGCCGTAACGGCCTGGTCGTTGCTGGGCGCTTATGACTGGGTAAGCCTGTTAACAAAACATGAACTGGTTTATGAAGGCGGGGTTTTTGATATAAGTGATACTGTTTTGCGGCCCAGGTTAACAGCGGCTATCATTCGTTCATTGGCCAATGAAGGCTGCTGTGATCATCCGCTGTTTCATGAAAAAGGCTGGTGGCACCATAACAGCCGTTTAATATAAAAACACAACATAAGATAAAATATGTCAGCGTATAAATTCATGTTTGCAACAGGCATTGAGAATAGCTATCCAACCATCCGGTTACCAAATGGAAAAACAAAGCGGGTTGATGAAATGGCTAAAACCGGCCACTATGCGCACTGGGAAAAAGATTTTAGTTTGTTAACTGATTTGGGCATTGAGTTCTTACGGTATGGGCCGCCCTACTTCAGTACGCATACAGCACCCGGCCAGTTTGACTGGGCGTTTGCAGATGCTACCTTTAATAAATTAAAAGAGCTGGGTATTACGCCCATTGTTGACCTGTGCCATTTTGGAGTGCCCGACTGGTTAGGCAATTTTCAAAACCCTGAGTTTCCCTTCTTCTTTGCGGAATATGCCCGGGCATTTGCGGTACGGTTTCCCGAACTGCAATTGTATACCCCCATCAATGAAATATTTATTGCCGCCATGTTTTCGGGGCAATATGGCTGGTGGAACGAATGCCTGCAAAGTGACCGCGCGTTTGTTACCGCGTTAAAACATTTGTGCAAGGCCAATGTGCTGGCCATGCATGCTATTTTACAGGTTCAGCCCAATGCCACTTTTATTCAAAGTGAATCCTCTGAATATTTTCACGCGCAGGACCCTAAAGCAGCGCCGTTAGCCCGCTTCCTGAATCAAAAAAGGTTTTTGTCGCTTGACCTTACATATGGCTACCCCCTCGGTGTTACCATGTATGAATTTTTATTGCAAAACGGCATGACCAAAAAAGAATACAACTGGTTTATTGAAAACCAGGTAAAGGCGCGTTGTGTAATGGGCAACGATTACTATGTTACCAATGAACACCTGGTGCATCCCGATGGCAGCACCCAGGCTGCGGGTGAAATTTTTGGATATTATGTAATTACCCAACAGTATTACAACCGGTACAAACTGCCCATTATGCATACGGAAACCAATATCAGAATGCCGGCCTGTAAAGAGTGGTTAACCAAGCAATGGGCCAACGTACACCGGTTAAAACATGATGGTGTTCCCGTAATAGGCTTTACCTGGTATAGTTTGTTACATCAGGTTGACTGGGACTCTGCACTGCGCAACGATGCTGGTAACATCAATGAATTGGGATTGTATGACCTCAACAGAGAAATTATGCCTGTGGGAGAAGCCTATAAGGAGTTGATCAGGCAATGGAAAGACATTATTTCCGAAGAAAGTTTTGGATTGATCTTTCAACAGTGGTAACAAACTTCCACTATCTTATAAAAACTGTATTAGCCCGTATTATCTCGGCAGTAAACAAATTGAAAAGGTCGCACGGCGGAATTTGTCTTTTGTCATTGGCTGACTGGTCGGGCCTTGGTTGTTCAGTAAAAGCCCAGGTTTCATCGCTGGTAATGTAATTTCTTTCATTTTGAAGCGATGACAATTGTTGCCGTTCTTTTAATTTAATGTAGATCATACCTTAATTACTGTAAAAAGCAGGCCAGCCGGCAGGTAAATTAATTACATGATAGTTACTAATTTATAAATTAAAGATATTGAAGCCTTTCGGTTCAAATGGGTAATATCCTTCTCATTTTCAATTACTGGCAATATGGCACCATTTATAGCCATATTGACCTAATGTAAAGGGGGGCTTATTGTCATTAATTGCAAGGCTATCTGAACCATTAACTTCATGCAGCGTTTTTCCTGCCAGCTCATTGGCATGGCAAAAACCAATTTCAGGACAAGCTTTACGCAACCTGTACGTACCGCGTATTATGATGCACAAACAAATGGCGGATAGTATTCTTATGAAATTGAAGTAGTAGTTTACAGGCATAGTTTTTTCAGCTAAAATTAATTCCACCCCTACAGCCTTTTTACGCATCTAATTTCTTAATACAAAAGGAGGAGATATGTTTTACCATGTAAAAGAATTACAATTTAATGCAAGGGTATCTAAACCTGATCCTGCATTTGCTTCGTTGCTGTTGGAACAATTTGGTGGCGCCAATGGGGAACTGGCCGCGGCGCTCCGGTACTTTGGACAGGCGTTTGGCGCCAGGAAACCATTTCCCGATAAGTATGATGTACTGATGGACATTGCCACCGAAGAGTTCAGCCATCTTGAAATTGTGGGCGCTACTATTCAAATGTTGCTCACCGGTATAAACGGTGATTTAAAGAACGCCGCAGAAAATTCAGAGATCATGCGGTTGCTGGATGGCAAGGCCGCCAAAGAACAAATGATCCATGAAGGTATGGTGGCCCCGCAGTTTTTGGTAGGCAGTGCCGGTACACCTGCGTATACCAACACACAAGGCGTGCCTTGGACGGCGGCTTACATTAATGGCGACTGCACCGGCGATCTTACCGCTGACCTCAGAAGTGATATTGCGGCAGAGTCACGCGCCAAAATGGTGTATGAATACCTGCTGCAGTTTACAGATGACCCGTATGTAAAAGAAACGCTCACCTTTTTAATGACGCGGGAAGTGGCCCACTTTCAAATGTTTGAAGCCGCACTGGAAACCATAAAGCCCAACTTTCCACCCGGGGTATTACAAAGTGATCCGCGTTACAGCAACCTGTATTTTAATATGTCTACCGGAAATGATTACACCGGTCCGTGGAATTCCGGTACAACAAGTGAGTTTGGTGAAACCTACCAATACGTTGAAGACCCCATCCGGTATGTGATGGAAACACATGGCTTGCAGGGCCAGCAGCCGCAAGGTACCACCCGCACTATGGAAACGGTTGAACAGGCCGATCGTGAAATGAGCCAGTTACGCAGTGAAGAGGTTAATATAGCCGCCCCTATGGATGAAGAACAGGAATGGAACATGCCTGCAGCAGACATGGACAAAAAAGGTAAAACCAGAACAAAAGGAAAAGGAAAAGAAAACCTATAGTTACGATGATAAGTTATAGCCAGGAAAGTACGTCTCCGGAATTACAAAGCGGAGCTGTAATAGACATTGTTTATTATACAGATCCGCTTTGTTGCTGGAGTTGGGCATTGGAACCGCATTTAGTCAGGCTGGAAAAAGAATGGCCCGGCGCCATTAACTGGCGTTATTGTATGGGTGGGTTGTTACCGGCCTGGAACCATTATGTAGATAATTATAACAGCGTGCAACGGCCCGCACAAATGGGCCCCTTGTGGATGCTGGCCGGAAAAGAACTGGATGTTCCCATAGCACATCGCATTTGGGTAGATGATCCGCCGGCATCTTCCTATCCGGCTTGTATAGCGGTAAAATGTGCGGAGCTGCAATCGGCTGAAGCCGGAAAGCTATACCTGCATTTTGTTAGAAAGGCCGTTATGCAACACGGGTTAAACATTGCGCGACAGGAAGTATTGCAGCAGGTGGCGCAATGTGTAGCTGATATAAACAAGCCATTTTCGTTAACGCTGTTTCAGGCAGACATGCAAAACGACCGGGGCCTGGAAGCATTTCGTAAAGACCTGCAGGAAGTAAAATACAGGGGCATTAACCGGTTTCCT
>CBIMFG010000559.1:0-4352 GCA_966243125.1 uncultured Niastella sp. | reverse complement strand
CTTTGGTTGTATGATGGTGGAAAATGGCGATGCTGATGCGGTGCTCTCTGGGTTGACCCGCAACTATGCCGACGCCATTCGCCCTGCCCTGCAGGTAATAGGCATGGAAGAAGGCGTGAAAAAGATCGCCGGTATGTACATGCTGTTAACCAAAAGAGGTCCGCTGTTTTTGGCCGATACTACGGTAAACTTAAACCCAACGGCTGAAGAGCTGGCCGATATTACCCTGCTGGCCGCCAAAGAAGTACGCAGCTTTAACCTGGTACCACGCATTGCCATGCTGAGTTACTCCAACTTCGGCAGCAGCGATACACCTGAAGCCAAGCTGGTTGCCCGGGCAAAAGACATCGTAAAACAAAAAGATCCTACTATTATCATAGATGGTGAATTGCAGCCCAACATCGCCTTTAACCAGGAGATCCTGCGCGATAACTACCCATTCAGCGAGCTGGTTGACCAGGAAGTGAACACCCTCATTTTCCCCAACCTGGCTGCAGGTAATATTGCCTACAACCTGATGAAGGAAATTGGTGGCGCCGATGCAGTAGGTCCCATCTTATTGGGTATAAAAAAACCAGTGCATGTATTGCAATTGGGAAGCTCTGTACGCAGTATTACCAATATGGCGCTTATAGCCGTAATTGACGCACAGTTAAAATGCCAGAACTCAAATAAGGACGCGGCTAAAAAGCCAGCCTGGTGGAAGAAGAAATAGTTGAAAGTTTAAAGTTTAAGGTATAAGGTTCTTGAAATTCAAGGCTCACCTTCATTTACAGCCTGCAAAGGGAGGAATACAGTTACAGGTTTCAGGTTACAGGGATTATCAACCCTAACATGAAACCTGTTTCTTTTCCCGGAACTTGAAACTTGGAACCTGAAACTTGAAACCTGGAACCTGGAACCTGGAACTTGAAACCTGAAACTCAACTTTCTGCAACAAAATTCCCCTCTTTTGCGTTTTGGAGGTTTAGGTGTACTTTTACATTATTGCTTATCTATCATGACGTTATTTACAGAATTTGGCCGCTACCTATTGATGATTAAAGGAATGTTTTCGAAACCAGAAAACATGAAGATGTATTGGAAAGAGCTAATGCACCAGTGTAATGAAATTGGCATCGGCTCCCTGGGTATCGTAGTCATTATTTCCGCATTCATGGGGGCGGTATCTGCATTACAAACAGCTTATCAGCTGGTTAGCCCGGTAATTCCTATGAGCACCGTAGCGCAGATCGTGCGCGATACGGTTATTCTGGAGTTTGCCCCTACCCTGGTTTGTATTGTACTGGCCGGTGTGGTAGGCAGTAAAATTGCCAGTGAGCTGGGTAATATGCGGGTGAGCGAACAAATAGATGCCCTCGAAATTATGGGTATCAACACCAAAGCCTATCTGGTGCTGCCTAAAATTATGGCTGCCGTTATCGTGATCCCCTTGTTGGTAGTAGTTTCGGCCGCATTGGGTATTTATGGCGGACAACTGGCATCAACCACAGCAGGCATTCTGTCGCCTCAACAATATGAAACCGGATTACTGCAATATTTTCAACCGTACAATGTGTTCTTCGCACTGGTAAAAGCCTATACTTTCGCATTCCTTATTTCCAGTATTCCAGCCTATTACGGATATCATGTTGAAGGTGGCGCCCTGGAAATTGGCCGGTCGAGCACCAAGGCAGTAGTAGTAAGTTGTGTGAGTATTTTAGGCGCCGATTATGTGCTGGCCGCATTATTGTTGCACTAATGGCTGAACACCCTATTTTTCCGTAGCATGAATTCATAAAAACATGATCGAAGTAAAAAATGTAAAAAAAGGATTTGGTGAGAAAACCGTATTGAACGGTGTTAGCGTTACCATGCAGGCAGGTAAGTGTAACCTTATTATTGGGGCCAGTGGTAGCGGTAAAACGGTTTTTATGAAGTGTATGGTGGGCTTACTGGTACCCGATGAAGGCGAAATATGCTATAATAATTCTGATTTCAATAAACTGAACACCGAAGAAAAGAAAGAGATCCGCCAACAGATCGGGATGCTTTTTCAGGGTTCGGCCCTGTTTGATAGCTTAACGGTGGAGCAAAACGTTATGTTCCCCCTCAACATGTTCACCAAGGATAGTTATGCCAAAAAACTACAACGCGTGAACGAGGTGCTGGAACGCGTAAAACTAAAGGACGTTAATAGAAAATTCCCCGCCGAGCTCAGTGGTGGTATGAAAAAACGGGTAGGTATTGCCCGCGCCATTGTGCTGAACCCAAAATATCTTTTTGTTGACGAACCCAACTCCGGGCTCGATCCGCAAACTTCCCTCGTTATTGATAAACTGGTAAAAGAGATCACTACAGATTACAACATTACCACCGTGGTAAACACCCACGATATGAACAGCGTAATGGAAATAGGCGATCACATCATTTTTATGTACCAGGGCAAAAAAGAATGGGAAGGCAGTAATAAGGAGATCATTTTTAATAAGAGTGAACGCCTCAACGATTTCATTTTCGCCTCCGACTTCCTTAAAGATGCAAAAGACATGCGTATGTTGGAGCAAACCGGTAAAATTGCCGACGACCGGGATATGGATAAGTTAATCAATGGTAAATAGCTCTTCCGCAAACGTTGCCGGTAATTCAGCCCATTATCTCATTAGCATATTCAGCTATTATCCCCTATTTTTGCGGACCCGATAAATAGTCGGGAATCTAAATATTTCCGCTGATGAGTATTTTAGTAAACAAACAATCAAAGATCCTGGTGCAGGGCTTCACCGGCACAGAAGGTACCTTTCATGCTACTCAAATGATAGAATATGGTACCAATGTAGTAGGTGGCGTTACACCAAACAAAGGGGGCACATTGCATTTGGACAGGCCGGTATTTAATACCGTAGCGGAAGCAGTTAAGGAAACAGGGGCTAATGTGTCAATCATATTTGTTCCACCGGCTTTTGCTGCCGATGCAATTATGGAAGCTGCCAATGCCGGTATTGAGCTGGTAATATGCATTACCGAAGGTATTCCCGTGCAGGACATGGTGAAAGCCAAATTATACCTGCAAGGCACCAAAACCCGCCTTATTGGGCCTAACTGCCCTGGTGTAATTACCGCAGGTGAGTGTAAAGTAGGTATCATGCCTGGTTTCGTTTTCAAAAAAGGAAAGATCGGTATCGTATCAAAATCTGGTACCCTCACTTACGAAGCTTCTGACCAGGTAGCTAAAGCCGGTTTGGGTGTTTCTACAGCTGTAGGTATCGGTGGCGACCCAATCATTGGCACTACTACTAAAGAGGCGCTGGAATTGTTTATGAACGATCCCGAAACTGAAGCAGTAGTAATGATCGGTGAAATTGGTGGTGGTATGGAAGCCGAAGCTGCCCGCTGGTATAAAGAAAATGGTACAAAACCCGTAGTTGGTTTTATTGCCGGTCAAACTGCTCCTCCCGGTCGTCGTATGGGCCACGCTGGCGCCATCGTTGGCGGTGCTGATGATACAGCTGCTGCTAAAATGAAGATCATGGAAGAATGTGGTATCACCGTAGTAAGCAGCCCTGCTGATATTGGTGCAACCATTGCAAAGATCATTAAGAAGTAAGCGAACACGCTTGAACATATACAACCTTGCAGATTGAATTATCTGCAAGGTTTTTTTATTTATTACGGGTGATAGGTTCGTACATATTCAGCCAGCTCTTCTTTGCTTTTACTGAAGGTAAACACATTGTACACCACAAAGTAATTCTTGGGGTCAATGGTTTTACCATACATATATTTTCCTATCTCCAGCTTACTGGCTTCAAAAGAAAATACCGACAATAATGACTTCGCCTGGTTTGATGTAAACAGGTTTTGATCAATGCCCGCTTTGGCAATGGCCATGCGCGAATCGTCAAAACTTTCGCGGCGCACTGTTTCAACAAACGAATTAAAGGTATTATCGTCCATTGGCCGGGGTGGATTATTGTAATTATTGCGTGGCGGCCTGTTACTCACTGGCAGGTTATTAACCGGTTGATTGTTTGGAGGTGGTGGCATATTAACAGCACCAGGGTTTCTCCAAATTACCTGAGTATTGTTCTGATACTGATTACCTCCAATAGATTGTTCATCCATTACCACCCGGCCAAACCGGTTTATGATAATATCAACATAAAACTGAGGTTTTACATTCACGGCTTTGCTAAACAGTACAACCCGCTTAAGCCCTGCTAAACCGCCGCCGGCCCTGCCGGTGTACAATACTACCTGGTGATTACCCGCCGGCAAGCCCTGAAGGTTCAGGTTAGGGCCACAATCGGCATACTGGGCGCCATCAACCTCAAACTGTACGTCTTCGGCACTTAAATTGGTAATGCTTAAGA
>CBIMFG010000558.1:0-4357 GCA_966243125.1 uncultured Niastella sp. | reverse complement strand
GGGGCCGCGCAACGACTGATTGTAATAAGAATTCCGGTCGTAGGTACTGTTGCTGGTAAAGGTGAGCCCATCGAGGATTTTCCAGGTCAACACACCCGTTCCGGCAACATACGTACTGCTGCCATCTTCCAACTGGTTAGTGGCCTGCGCAACCGGGTTAATGCCCAGTGAGGCATGTGATGATTGCAGAATGAAATTACCTGCCGAATCACGCACCGGGGTAGTGGGGTCCCACTCATACGCCTGTGCAAACGGATCAGTGATATCACCCGCATAATTAGTATTTCGATTCTTAGGCATCACTGCATTCAGGTATACTTTCAGGCTTATGCGGTCGCTGATCTTTGCTTCCACGTTCGAGCGGAACGTAGCTCTTTTATAATACTGGTTCAGGATCAGTCCCGGCTGATCGAGCAGGTTAAAGGAGAACAAATATTTTACACCGGGTGAACCGCCCGAAACACTGAGCTGATAATTCTTTATCCAGGGTTTTGTTCTGATCTCATTTTGCCAGTCGGTGCCCGGGTTGTTTTTAAAACCATCCAGCTGGGCCTGCGTAAAGCTAAGTCCATTGCCCAGGTCGGCATCACGCGCGTTAACCATGCTGGCAAACTCATACGCATTCATGAGTTTGAGTTTGCGTGGTATTTCTGCTTTGCTGAACCACGGATTGAAATCAATACGCGGTTTGCCTTCTTTCCCCATTTTAGTAGTAACCAGTACAACGCCATTGGAACCACGTGAACCATAGATGGCGGTGGAAGAAGCGTCTTTTAAAATTTCAATAGATTCTATATCGGTGAGGGAAATAGATTCAATATTACCGCCAATAAAACCATCTATTACATACAACGGGTCATTGCTGCCGGTTATGGAATTGGCGCCTCTGATCCTTACTGACAGGCTGTTACCTGGCTGGCCGCTGTTGCTTTGCACGTTAACGCCCGCCACGGTTCCCTGCAACGCCTGTTCAACCCGCACCAATGGCCGTTTGGCTATTTCTTCTGCTTTTACAGTGGCGGTGGAACCGGTTACATCTCTTTTGCGCTGGCTTCCATAACCCACCATCACCACATCGGTAAGGGATTTTACATCGAGTGCAAGCGTAATATTGAGTTCCGTTTTTCCGGCAAGCGGTATTTCGCGGGTGGCATAACTTACAAAGCTGATCACCAACACGGCATGTGCAGGGTCGGCCACCTGTAGTTCAAAGTTGCCTGCCGAATCGGTAGTGGTGTTAATGCCACTACCCTTAACTGCAACCGTGGCGCCGGCCAATGGTTCCCCGCTTTCACCGGTTACTTTTCCTTTCACCACTGCACGTGGTTTATCTTCCACTTTCGCAATGGCCGATGTATCGCGAATGGTGATGATGTTGTTTTTTACCCAGTATGCATAGGGTTGATTTTTCAGGCAGGCATCCAGCACTTCCTGGATACTGGCCTTTTTTACATTGATGCTAACCGGCGAAAAACCATCGAACAGTTTTTCATCATAAATAATAGAAACCTCCGTTTGTCGCGAGATCTCTGCAAACAGCTTTTGCATGGAGGCGTTCTTCAGCGAAAGTGTAACGGTTTGTGAATAGCCGTGTGCACTTACCTGAAGACAGGTGGCCAATAATAAAATTGCTGTGATCTTCATTACTAACAGCGTTTTGATTAAGTGTGGTCCGCCGTTTTGGGCCAGTTGGCGAATACGGCGAATAGCCCGCGCAAATCGGGGCTCAAGCAATCGTAATTGCATAACTTTGTTTTGTTTGGGTGAACAATGTTTAAGGTCCTCCCGGCTTAGCCAGGAGGAGTAAGCAGTCTTCCTTGATTGTACAACAGGTGAGCCTAAACTTTCGGCCGGAGGTGGTACCAACACTTCCGGCTTTTGTTTGGCTGCCTTTAGCTATTTATATTTCCATATATTATTGAACAACGATCAGTTTTTTGTTTTCCATTTTAAAATGAACGCCATAGGTCTCCAGCATACTGGTAATATTGGCCAGGTTCAGTTTGCGGCTTATTCTGCCGCCAAAGCGTTTGTCGGGATAGCTGGCCTCCAGTTCTACATCCACATCATACCACCGGCTTATTTGTCGCATAATGGCAGGTAATGGCATGTTGTTGAATTCGAAGAAGCCATCTTTCCAGGCAACGATTTGTTCCAAATCGGTTGAATGGTGAATGGTGAAAGGTGAATTGCCCGCTATCACAACCTGTTCTCCTGGTTTCAGGATGGCTGTTTTCCCATTGACCATTGACCATTGGCCATTGACGACCTTCACACTTCCTTCCAGTAAGGTTACTTTGGCAACCTCTTCGTCTTCGTAGGCATTGATATTAAAGTTGGTGCCCAGTACCTGCACCTGCATATCGTCCCTGGTTACAAAAAATGGTTTTGTTTTATCGTGGGTCACTTCAAAATAGCCTTCTCCGCTTAACGCTACTTCCCGCGTTTTACCTGTAAAGGCGGTGGGGAACCGCAGGGAGCTGGCGGCGTTTAACCACACATGCGTTCCATCGGGGAGCACTATATGGTACTGACCAGCCCGGGGGGTGGAAATGGTATTGTATTCAATTGGGGTGTTGGGGGCGGTAGTTGGAAAATACACCACCTGGCCATTGTTCGACTTCACTACCCTTGATCCGCCCTGGTGGGCCAGATCACCTTCATTTGCCTGGTCGAGCACAATAACGGTCCCATTTGATAAAGTGAGCGTGGCGTGATTGCCGCCCGGCGCCGCATTTATCGGGGTTGTCGTTTTAATCGTTGCAACGGGAACAGGTTGTTGGTGAGTGTTTTTTGTGGCAAACCAGAAAACGAGGCTCCCGGTTGCCAATACCAATACGGCTGCAGCTACCCATTTTATCCATGGAGTGGGAGGGCGTATAGGGAGTACCGGCGCCTTAAATTGCTCATCGGCTACACCTGGTGGCTGTTGGGCAACTATTTCATATAATTTATTGTAAACCTGTATGTACGCTGCTTCATCCAGTTTTTCCAGCGCTTCCAGGAATGCGGCGAGCTCTTCCGGTGTATAGTTACCGGTAGCAATTTTGTGTAAAGTGGCTTCAGAAAATTCGTTCGACATGATATATTATAGCAAGGGCTTATATAACAGTCGCTTTTGACGTAAAAAAGTATACCTCCTTAAAAAGTTTTTTCTAGAAAATTTTCAATAAACAAAGGATAAGACTGATCAACCAGCCGCCCCGCTCGTGCAGGTGCTTTCTGATGCAACGGATGGCTGTATACAGGTTTTTCTTTACAGCCGGTAAACTGATCTGTAACAGGCTGGCTATTTCCTTCAGCGAAAGATCGGCCGAAGTGCGCAGGGTAAACACTTCTTTTTGCCGGGGTGGCAAACGGTTAATGGCTTCCATAACCATGGTGCGGTATTCAATTCGCAAAATGTCATTGTCAAGTGCGGGTACTGACTCAGGCTGCCCGTTTTCTACTTCCCTGATGTAACGTTGTTTTACTTTTTCTCTTCTGTACCGGCTTATCAGCATATTGCGGCCCATTCTGAATACGTAGGCCTGAAAAGATTGAATGGCAATAAGCACTTCCTTTTTTTCCCAGATCTGCAGAAAGATATCCTGAATAATTTCATCAGTGTCCTGCCGGTTCTCATGCGTAAGCGGGTACAATAACTTATATAATAACGGAACATAATGATTGTAGAGCCGTGAAAAAGCTTCCCGGTCGCCATTGGCAGTTCTTTGCAAAAGAAGCGGTTCATCTGCAAGCAATATGCGGGTATTGGAATAATTATTCAATCGTCGCAAAATTGGAACCCGTGAAGATAATAATTCTGTTTGCATACGGCTCGCATTAATAGTTACTTATCCAGAGTGCAAACCTGTAATAAACGATTGATGGCTTAATTTTTCCTTAATATGGCATTAATCAGAAGAAAAATTAATGGAATATGGATGATAATATTTCCTGATGACTTTTTGGTAAAATAATAGTCTACTAAAATTGTAGGAATAATTTGTAAATTACAAGGAAGGCTCTTTCTATTATCGCTTCGCTCCGGTTACCCCCTGATAACGCTCATTGCTGTTCATTATAACCTTAAAATATCGACAAGCTTATGAGACTTTTATTTCTTTCAATCGTTATCCTGGTCCTTGTTTCCGTTCCGGCAATGGCTCAACTTACTCTGATAGGAGGTATACGGGATAGCCTCGGTTCGCCTATAGCGGGCGCTACGGTAGGCATCAGGGGATCCAATTCATTTACTGTGGCCGATGGAGCTGGGGCATTCACCCTTACCACCAAAAAAACACCGCCCTTTTTGTTGCAGATAAGTGCAGTTGGTTATAAGGTTAAAGAGGTGGAAGTAACCGGACTAACCGAT
>CBIMFG010000557.1:0-4359 GCA_966243125.1 uncultured Niastella sp. | reverse complement strand
TTGAACTTCGCCACTAAAGTGCAGGGATGGCACACCTTTATCGTAGGCTACATCCATATCGTACCAGCGGGTCAGTTCATTCATCACCATTTTAAGGGACGTATTGCGGAAAACAAAATCGCCGTTCTTCCAGGCAATTTCCTGTTTTATATCAGCATCTTCAACCGTAACACTGGTATCTTTTGCGGTGAGTTTTTTGCCCTGACTAAGTAAGTTGCTTTTATTATTCCGGTTCACCTTTACCAGTCCTTCCACCACGGTTGTTTGTGAGCGATCGTCTTCTTTATAGGCCGAAATGTTGAAAGCAGTACCAACAGCCTGCACTTCCATATTATCAACCGCAACAATAAAAGGCTTTTTTTCACCCGAAGGCAACAATGCTGACTCTACTTCAAAATAAGCTTCACCTGTAAGGGCAACCTGGCGGTGGGGGTTACTAAAATGAACGGGGAACTGAAGGGTGGAGGCGGAGTTCAACCAAATATGGGAGCCATCATCCAGTATTACTTCGTATTCGCCACCACGTGGCGTACGAATGGTATTGAAGGTGGTAGCGTTGGAAGGCTCGCCGGTTAGTTTATATTCCAGTAATCCGTTTTTGATCTTTTTCACGATCACATTGCCTTGTTGCGCCATATCGCCATTATTCATTTCGTTCAATGCAATGGTTGAACCGTCGCCAAGGATCAATACCGCTTTTTTAGAATCGGGTTCGGTACCGGGTGCTTTCTTTTGAGCAACAATGGCAGTTATGGGGGGAACTGATTTTTCAGTTTTATTTAAAACAAACCAGGCCACGCCACCGGCCACCAATATTAATGCTGCTGCCACCATGTAATGCCAGATCCTGAAATGAAGGCGTTTTGCAACAGGCTCGTTGGCAAAGATCACCGGGGAAAGTTTTTCAAAAGCAACCTCAGGGTCGTAGGATTGTAACTCGTTTAAGTCATTACCCAATTTCTCCTCATCCATTAAGTGATCATATAATTTATAATTAGCATCATTTTCCTGGAGCCAGGCTACCAGCTCCTGCCGTTCCGTTGGGGTAAGCCTGTGTTGCAGGTCCCCATGAATCAGCGAGGCGATGTATAATCCTTTTTCTGTTTGTTGTTGTTCATTCATAAGAAAAGTTTATTAAGTGATTGATCGAGCTGACTGCTTGCTTCAATTTTCAAATGCGTCAATTTCCTGCAGTAATATTGGTGTTGCGCTTTGCTTTTATTGTAAAAACAACAATTGATGTGCATTGTACTAAAGGGCATGGAAAAATATTTAATAAATTGATCGATATAAAGAAAATTATTTAAGGAAAGGGTAGGAATGCTAATGGTTTAGCCAATACACTAAGGGTTTCTCTTAATATTCTCATAACATCAGTTCCTGAAAGAACAACCCCTGTCTATAATATAAAACAAATAATTTCTACGATCGAACTAAACAAAAGTTCAAAATCCCAAAAGGTAATGATTGTAATCAAGTAAAGTAGCGTTATTGTTAATATGAATGGGTTTCTGCTTACACTTTTGGGCCATTAATTGGCTGTTCTTAGTTCTATGTTTTAAGTTCTATGTTCAAAGTTTTGTTAGTTCTTGAGTTCATAGATTGTCAGGTTCAGGGTTTATGTTCTCATATTCGTGTTTTCAATACGCCTTCAATCTCTGTACTGGCCCTGCTTTCCTTAAAACAAATATGTCCTATTTACTCGTTAACTTGTCAACGTATTAACTTGTCAACGTATTAACTTGTCAACGTGTTAACTGGTCAACATGTTAACTGGTCAACTTGTCAACCTATATCAACCTCCGTCAAGTCAACTACATCAACTCCCCTTCAGGGGACAAATAAAAGCCGGGTAAGACTACCCGGCCGTGGGGGATTTCTGCGCCTCTTCTGTACCTGGAAGAGGGATCGTTGGAACATTGAGGAATTAGAAAAAGAGAAAAGATAATCCTGTATACAGGACATAGTATACTGTAAAACCCAAGGGGACATATGAGTCCATATGGATATTTAATGTTCGTTTTTACAAACTAATCAGAGATGCTTTGGGAAAATGTACTACTAATGTGGAGCCTTTAGATGCGTTGTTCAAAATACACCAGGTTAATGTAAAGGTGTATTGTAAGATCAGGTTTTGCTTGTAGACTAATAGCGCAAAGAAAATAGCTTTATAAAGAAGTCAAAATTTTAAAAAAGAAAGGGAGAGTAGAAACACTCCCTTGTAGTGACCCAACCAAACAGTCACATGAGATTCCCGCTCGACATTCCGTCTTCTCGTCTGGCTGAAAGAACAAGAAGTACAGATAAAGACATCGGGCGGACAAAAAAGGCCTTGTTAAGGCTAATTGTTCATTTATAGTTCAGGGTTAATAACTAACCCCTTCTACTAGTAATGCCTGCAACAGCTTAAACAACTCTTAACGCGAGCCTGTGTTATGTTGTACTTTACTAACGGTACTTAATTATGTACAACATTTGCTGGATCTTTTTAAATATTGTTTAATGAAATTGTCAAAGCGTTTTAAATGGCTATACTCTGAAACAATATCATTAAATATATTTTGAACGCAAGTCACATCCCGCACGGCCGAATCATTATCGGTTTAGTATTAAAACAACTGAATGGCCCCACTTTACTAGTCCGAACTGAAAAATATTTTATAAACCTGAAGAAATGCGTATTTCCACTTAGGCAAAACAAGTGTTTTCGCAATAAAAAGTAAGTTTAGGCAGATAAACACATGCTTTGGCAGCTGTTGGATGTATCACGTAAAAAGCTACATAATAACAACAATGCCAGTATATCGCGGTCGCGGAGCCTCGTTTTCATTAATTGAATGGCCCTTGCTTTTTGATTTTTAACGGTATGTACAGAAATGTTCAGCACTTTTGCTACTTCCTTGTTTTGTAAACCTTCCAGGTAAGCCAGCTTTAAAACTTTTCTGCATTGCTCGGGCAGGTTTTCAATCTCGTTCATTACTTCCTTCAACACCTCGGCCCTGATCATTTCATTTAAAATAAACTCTTCTTTTTCACCCGATAAATAAGCCAGTTGTTTTTGGTTTAGTGAATCGCGTTTGGCTTGCTTTAAATAATTTAAACAGGCATTACGTACAGTGATGTACAAAAAAGCTTTTATGTTTTGGGTGCTCTCAAAATCATTCCGCCTATTCCACAATTTTATAAAAGATTCACCAACAATATCTTCTGAAGCAGCTCTGTTGTTAAGCAGGCGTTCGGCAAACAGGCACAATGGACTATAATACTGCTTTAACAGAGATTGTAAAGCTTCGGGACCACCTTTTTTTAAAGTATCGATGATATCAATTTCCATCAGAACTGAATGCATTAGGAATAGTGTTTTTGCTACCTTGGTTAAAAGTGAGTTTAATATACAATAAGTTACGGTAAATACTAACCGTATTACCGGTATGCATGGAGATACTGGTAAATAAGATAAGGAGCAATTGTTAACGGAGAATAAAAATTGGTAATCAGAGCAGTATTAGATGCACAAGATAACACGTAAAAAATATATTCTCAAAATCAAGTATGGATTAAGGTGACTTTTTTAGCGCACAAACTGGTTATAAAACCGCACTCAATGACAGTGAATGAATAAGGTATGCTGCTTTTAATGATTTTGATCATAAGCAAAAACAATATTGCTGTAAATGTTATGCCAAAATAGAAGATGTTACCATAATAGGGTTAAAACACCTTTTTTCCTGAGCGAAGTCGAAGGATACCGAACCGATTAACGGGTGTAGTGGTTCAATACAAAATTAAATTCCTGGTTTATAATGGGGGAGGGGAGTTTTAAAAGCAGGCAGCGGATTTCAGCTAATCAGGAAGAACCAAGGTACCTGGTTTCCCGGCTAAAAGGTCGCTTCATCCATATAGGTACCCCGTTAGGTAAATGTATGGCCGCATTAATAGGTGCCGTATTCTATACGGCCTAATTCTTTTTATACTTCTTCAATAATGGCAGTGGTTTCCCAAATTTACACCTTCCTTTCCGGTTCTTGTCTCCCTTCCCCAATTTTCTCCTCTTTTATTGATCAAAAACAATTTCCTTCAATAGCTTATCCGTTATAGTGATGATCGTTGGGTTAAGTAGAACGGGATTTCAATATGCTCGGTAGATTGTTCCAGTATCAGCTGAGCGGTTTTTTCTCCCATCATTTCAAAATCGGTACTGATGGTTGTTATACCATTGAGGATTATTTTTTTGAGCGGGGTTTCGTTGTACGATATAACGCCCACGTGCTTGCCTACCTTTAGTTTGGTAGCCAGTATTTTTTCTATCAGTATCACCAGGTCGTTCTCCATAAGGTTTATAAATACCTCACCTTCCTT
>CBIMFG010000556.1:0-4360 GCA_966243125.1 uncultured Niastella sp. | reverse complement strand
CCACTTATATCCGCTACGCTAATGCCATTCAGCTTGGTGGTGTTTTGTATGTAGGTGGTAGATGGTGGAATATAGTCGTACATATATACACCAGCCGCGTTGATGTTACCGATATTGGTAACAGTAATTATATATTCAACAGTGTCGCCACCATTAATTATACCATCACCGTCTATGTCCTTATAGGTTTTATCGGCAATAACATTGCTGGTAAGTACAGGAAAACCACAGGTAGTAAAGTCGCCACTTTGATAAACGTTGGTAGCGTTTGCATTAATCCTCGTTGCCACCATCGAGGTGAGGTCAAGTTTGTACACGTTATTATAAGCTCCGCCTATATACACAACTCCTTTGGTATTGATGGCCAGTGACTGTGAGGTAAATACACAGCTATTGGGAACTTTTGGGTCATAGCCAACGTCACCCGGGTTACAAGGGAAGCTGATCTTACCCATATAAGTAGCTTTCAGTGTATTGGGGTTGATCTTGTACATAACACTCGAGTTACAGATCAGGTATAATTTACCAGAACCGTCTGCAAAAAGGTCACCACCCGATTCGCTAAGAATGTCTTTATTACCATTGCTTGGGTCATTGCTAAGGGCGCCTAACCTGCTGATAAGCGGTTTGTCGTTTGCATCAAAGTTTATTTTGATCAGGTCTTTACCGTTTGAAGTAAGACAGTACAAATAACCATCAGAGCCCATACCCATACGGTTAATACGCCACTCGTTATTGTTGCTGGTTTTAGTTTCGGGGTAATAGCCTGTAAATCTTCTGGCTACTATCGGGGAAACATTCAGATCGAAATATTTGAGTTCTTCCCCGTCGGTGTTATTTACGAAATAGATCCTTTTACGTTTACGGTCATAAGCGATGGCAGCACAATGGTACAATAACTGTTCGCCATTCAAATTAGCTCTTGCATTAACAGGAAGCGCTTCAGTGGTTTTGCCGGTAAAACCATCGTACAGGTTTGAAATCGCAGTACCACCCTGACCATTAGCTGAATCTACTGTACGCAGCCAGCTCCATGTTTGTTCAACATCCGGATCACCCGATCCATCAGGTTTATACGTGGTGGTTTGGTAAATAATGTTACAACCCAAATCATTCTGGATGTTGGTAGTAACCGTGTTGGTTGCCTGAATGGTTGAAACATTACCCTGGGTACAATCGATGGTAGCATTGTTAAAAATGGCTCCACCGTTACCTGTTACGGTTACCTTGAATTTTATGGTTGCCGTTGAATTAGGCGCCAGAATACCAAGGGCGAAAGAAGGAGAATTAATTGCACCACCAGTACCTGTGTAGGGCATTACGCCACCACTTTTATCGGCTACCGGATTGGTGTTTAAGGTTGTTGAGCCAGATACATACGCTACACCTGGCGGTACGTTGTCGTACAGCTTGGCTGCAATGTAGTTTTGTGTACCAGTGTTTTTAACGGTGATAGTATATGTTAATTGTTCACCTTGTAACGCTACAGTACCATCACCACCAGTAGTGGAGTTTACTACAGCCTTTACAAAACTCAGCTGTGCCTGCGTACGGGCCTTAATGCCAAATAGCAATAAGCCAAAGAGCAGGGCTCTCAAAGGGTAGAAATTAAAGTTCATAGGTTCCGGATTTACACATGAAAGTTTTCGAATTAAATTCACGTCATAACCAAGAAACAGGCCTCGTACTGCTTCATAGGTTATAACCTATTCAACGTTTTGTATTATACTTTTTGGTTGTTACTCATTTAGTTTCATTTTGCCGCTGTTTAAATTGTTATCTATAGTAAATGTATCAATCAGTTAATGTTCAGTTCAGTCAATACTCTATTCTTTTATTCAATGAATTTTAAGCACTGGTTCTTACGCCACTACTAGTTTTTGTAAAGTGATTATATCCGGGAAAACTTTTGAAAACAGGAAGGAAAGTAGCAAACGGTGTTAGGGGCTTGGTTAAACAGGTATACATTACCCGCAACCATTGGGGTGATTGTACCTGCAGTGCAGAATTACCGGTTAAGGTAATTGGGCTGTTAATTGCATCTAAACGAATAGACGCTTGTAAAGGAGTTTCGATCCTTTTCATAGTTTTCAATACGGATATAACATTTAAGGCGAAGGTTGCCAATTTTCGCCAATCGTACAACGCAAAAGCCACATGGTTATTTTACAGGGAAACCCGTAGGAAATTTAGGCCCATCATATAAAAAATATGGCTATTGCGAAACGTTGTACGAATCAATCAACAACGAATTATGTATATAATACCTGTGTGAAAAATCTGATACAAGTTATTAACAATCAATAAAATGAGTGAAAAAGTCCATTATTCTCTTTTTTGGACAAATGTGGAAAAGTAGTAAAAAATAATTTGGTTTATAACATAAACCAGTTTACGTTTGAGTATAAATTAAACCACCTATGCTACCGCTTTTGCCGCTGCTTATTTTACTCTTATCCTTCTTTGCCGGCTCGGCACAAACTGTTATTTCAGGAAAAATAAAAGATGGAAAGGGCCGCCCCATTCAGGGGGCCAGCATTTCTTTAAAAGATTCTTATGATGGCGCTACAACCGATAGATTGGGCGACTATCACTTTAAAACCACTGAAAAAGGCGAACAGGTTTTACTGGCCACTTCCATTGGCTATAAACTGCAGGAACAAAAAATTACCATTTCCGGCGCCACCATGCATATTGATATTGTATTAAAACAGGAACCCAATGAATTAACAGCAGTGACCATTACGGCCGGTTCATTTGAGGCCAGTGATACAAAACGTACTACCGTTTTAAACTCTATTGATATTGTTACCACCGCCAGCGCCAATGCAGACATTACCAGCGCTATAAAAACATTACCAGGCGCCCAACAGGTAGGAGAGAGCGAAGGTTTGTTTGTTCGCGGTGGTACCGCACAGGAAACAAAAGTTTTTATTGATGGCACCCTGGTGAATAATTTCTTTTTCAGTAGTGTGCCCGGCATTGCGCAACGCGGCCGGTTTTCGCCTTTTATTTTCAAAGGCACGGTTTTCAGCTCCGGCGGTTATTCCGCTTTATATGGCCAGGCGCTTTCTGCTGCTTTAATTCTGGAGTCAGTTGACCTCCCCGATCAATCATCAGCCAGTGTAGGCCTTTCTACAGTAGGATTAAATGCAGGCTTTCAACAATTGTCGAAGAAAAAGAATGCAAGCTGGGGAATAAATTACAGCTATACCAACCTTGCTGCTTATTTCGCGGTGGTTAAACAACGCCCCGATAATTTTAAAATACCTGAGTTTCATAATGGGGAAGCTAACTTCCGTATAAAAACATCCAAAACCGGGATGCTTAAATTTTACGGGTATTTTAATTATAACCAGTTGGGTTTACGCAGGCCCGATATAGATTCCATGGAATTAAAAAATGCATTCAGGCTCACCAACTTTAATGTGTATGGTAATTTATCATGGAAAGAAAAGATAGGGAAGAAGTGGCACCTGTATATGGGTGCCTCTTACAGCAACAATACCGATAAGATAGGCAATGACCTGGTTGACCAGCACAACACACCAGTAACCATAAGTTTAGAACCTTACGATACCAAGCCTTTTAACGTACGATCAGATGGTAAATTAGCGCAGGTAAAAACAGTACTGGAAAGACGTTTGTACGGCTTAAGCGCTATTCGTTTTGGAGGCGAGTACATGTATTTTACCGACAAGAATAACTATACCAACCAATATACTACCAACGATATTACAACAGCCGACGATCATTTTAAAGCCGCTTTTGCAGAAGCAGATCTTTACATCACCAACGACCTGGCGGCCAAATTAGGCGGTAGGGTTGAACAGAGTTCCATGCTTGATAAAGCCAATATAGTGCCTCGTATTTCACTGGCTTATAAAGTAAGCAATAAAGCTCAGGCTTCGCTGGCTTATGGCATATTTTATCAAAAGCCCGAAAAGGATTACTACCTGCGTGGGTATGCCTATAACGATCTGCTGTATACAAAAGCTACGCATTACATTGCCAACTATCAACGCGTAAGCAGAGACTATACTTTACGTATCGAAGGCTATTATAAAAAGTATGAGAACCTGGTAAAAACTTATGGCACCAGTAACGCCGGCATTATTGACAGCGTAGCCACCAGCGGTTATGGAGATGCTAAAGGGATTGAACTCTTTTGGCGTGACCGTAAAACGTTGAAGAATGTTGACTACTGGATCTCTTATTCATACCTGGATACCAAAAGAGATTACCTGAACTTTCCGTATGCCATTACACCCAATTTTGCAGCAAACCATACGGCCAGTTTGGTGGTGAAAAAATTTGTCACCCAAATGAAGACCCAATTCAATGGCTCGTATACGTTTGC
>CBIMFG010000555.1:0-4364 GCA_966243125.1 uncultured Niastella sp. | reverse complement strand
GTGATGGCGCGGGCGACATCGTGCTGGTGCGTCGCGCCATCGAGCCCGGCTACGGCAAATGGGTGTTTCCGGGTGGATTCGTCGACCGCGGTGAAGAGGTGCAGGCCGCGGCCATTCGCGAGGCTCGCGAGGAAACCGGACTCGAGATCCGCCTCGACCGGCTGATCAACATCTACTCGTATAGCGGCCGGGTGCCGGTGATCATCGTCTACTCGGCCACGATGACCGGCGGATGTCTGGGCTGCGACGACGAAAGCCTGGAAGCGAAATTCTTTGCTCCGGACGCGATCCCGTGGGACCAGCTCGCCTTCCGGAGCACGCACGAAGCCCTGCGTGAATTTCTTGCGTACTGAAACCCAGACCGGGTCTAGTTTTCACCGCGAAAAACTAGACCCGGTCTGGGTTTTACGAAAATCGAATGTCAGGCGATCGTGACGTCCTGAAGAACCGGAGTAGTCGCAATATTCTAACAAATCGCAGATCGTAAACCCTAAATAAAGGCAGATAAAAAGGAATGATCGCCAATAGATCAATGATTGCCCCAATTGAAGTTATATATTTTAAGCGGCCAATTACAGGTTTTTCATACTTTTTTATGGCAGTGCAACTCCAAACACGAAGGATATATTCTATGGAAAAAACGATAACGGAAACATATTCAACGCCCCGAAACAACTCTTTATTGGGCAGATAAATACTTTCTACAGTTTCTAAAATAACAGCGATTGTATTACAAATAATTAAACTAACAATAACAGTATTAATTACTCTGTCCCATTTGGAATGGCCATCTGCAGGATCAAGAAGAAGATGAACTTTCAGCTTAATTTGTGAATACATGAAAAGGAATAATTTTCTTTTAGCGCATAAAATACAGCGTACTTTTAGTTTTAGCAAATGATTTAGATCAAGATTTACTCCATTTTGGATACCCTAAACGGTCAATAAGCCCCGTCGCACCCCGTAAAACCGGATCATTGATCATTCGTAAGCGGTGAAACTATAATATCTTTGCCCGGTTATTATGCACATGCAGTTTTATCATATTGAGCCACACCCATTATTGAAAGCCTATATTGAAAAACTATGGGTTTTTGAAAGTAATGGGAAAGCGCTCAGTGAAGATATCAAACTGATTGTACCCAATGGCAGAATGAAACTGGCCATCCCTTACCGCAATGGAATTGTAGCCAGCGTAGAAGGCAACACCCACCACACCAAAGAAAATACCTTTACATTAACCGGCATGATGGACCTGCCGCTTAATATGGATATTGAAGCCAATAATACTTCAGGTACTATCTGTGCAGAATTTAGTCATTATGGCGCTTATTGTTTTATTCCCCTGAATTTTGCAGCCATAAAAAACAAGGTCCTGTCACTTTCCGACCTATTAGGCAGCATGGCCGGGCATTGGGAGGAACGGATAGCCAATGCCGCAACCATCAAAGGCAAAGTATCGGCATTTCAAACTTTTTTGTTAAAACAATTCGGGCAGCAGAAACGCGATGAGATCTTTGAATACTGCGTACAAAAAATACAAGCTTCCAAAGGCAGCATACGCATCAGCGAATTAGAAAAACAAACCGGCTACAGCAGCCGGTGGCTGAATATGAAATTCAATGAACGCCTTGGACTTAGTCCCAAGATGCTTGCCTCAGTGATCCGGTTCAAAAATTATTACGAAATATTTTCCAGCACCAGCCATCCCGGCAAACGGCTGCATAACAATACCTATTACGATAACTACTACGATCAATCACATTTTCTAAAGGACTTCAAACGCTTCACAGGTTTAACGCCCACCAAATTGAATAATACCATAAACGATTGGGGCCGGATCTTTTACAACACCTGACCCACTTCCGATTCTTACAATCCCACGTCCATTCTTTTTGCGTTCTTCGCAGCATAAAATTTAAATCATATGCAAAAGCAAGATTTCACACTTACGATCAACGTACAAGCGCCCGCAGCAGCCACTATGAAAAAGATCAGCGAGGTTGATCAATGGTGGGCTAAAAATGTTACCGGCCATACCGGCAAGGCAGGCGATACCTTTACGGTTGACTTTGGAAAAACATTTGTTGACTTTCAGATCAGCGAATTGATACCTGCTAAAAAGGTAGTGTGGAAGGTGACAGACTGCAACCTGCATTGGATCAACAACAAAAAAGAATGGAATGGTACAGAAGTGGTTTTTGAGTTATCAGAACAAGACAACGCTACGCAAGTTGTTTTTACCCATATTGGCCTGGTGCCAGACGCTGAATGTTACGAAAATTGCAAACCCGGCTGGACAGGACATGTAGCAGGCAGCCTGGTAAAGTTTATCAATGAAGGAAAAGGAGAACCGCAGTAAGCCCATCCATTTTGGATACACTTACCAGTATTTTGAAAACACGCGCCGGCTGCCGCTGATTGACATTTGTGTCATAATAAAACAACCAATTGTTATGACAAATACAAAAGCAGTCACTTTCAAATCAAACGGACTCAACATCGCTGGTATCTTACATTTACCCGCCGATTTTCATTCATCAACACAACCGCGCCCGGCTATAGTAGTTGGCCATCCCGGCGCCTGGGTAAAGGAACAGGCAGCAGGTTTGTACGCCTCATTGCTGGCTGATAAAGGTTACCTCGCTCTTGCCTTCGACGCTGCGTACCAGGGCGAAAGCGAAGGTTTCCCCCGCAACGTTGAAGATCCGGCGCAACGGATTGAAGACATTAAGGCTGCCGTAACCTTCCTTTCTACCCTACCGGAAATAGATGCCAGCAGAATAGGCATGCTCGGCATTTGCGCTTCTGGCGGTTATGGCGTAGCTGCTACAGCAACCGACCACCGCATAAAAGTACTGGCTACCGTATGTGCAGCCTGCATCGGCCATCAATTCAGGCAGGGCGGCGATGGTCAGCAAAGCCCTGCAGTAATTCAGGCCCTGCTTGACCATGCAGCTGCCGACCGAAATGAAGTAGCCAAAGGCAAGCAACCAGGTGAATTTCCCATCTTCCCCGCTACTGACGAACAGGCCAAAGCAATGGGTCAGCACGTATATGAAGGCTGGGAGTATTATTGCACCGGGAGAGCTTTTCATGCGCGTTCGGCAAAAACCTTTACCTGGAAAAGCGTTGAGTTAAGTGCCGCTTTTGACGCTTTCCGGTTTGCAGATCTGATAGCCCCTCGCCCACTGCTGATGATCGCAGGTTCGGCAGCAGATACCTTGTGGATGACTGAGGAAGCCATGGAAACAGCCAAAGGCCCTAAAGAATTGTTTATGATCAACGGCGCCACCCATGTTGACCTGTACGATAAAATGGAATATGTAACGCCTGCCATTACCAAACTGCTTGCCTTTTACAATTCCAACTTATAATACGACACCTCCTTATTTTTAAACAGATAAGGAGGTTTTTCTTACATTTAAAACATGAAGAAGATGGCTGGCGCTCCACAACAAATCAAATCCATATCAGACCTCCACCGCCTGCTGGGTTTGCCCAAGCCACTGCACCCCATGGTAAGCCTGGTGCACAACTGCAACGTAAGTATGGTGCGCGAACAGTTTCCATCACCCCTGTTGCTTAATTTTTACAAGCTGTCTTTTATTGAAGACATGCACGGAAAGGTAAAGTATGGCCAAAGTTACTACGACTTCGATGAGGGCGGAATGGTGTTTGTAGCGCCGGGACAATTGCTCACGGCCGCTCCGGATGCCGATGAATACGCCGGTTTTAATCTTTTTGTGCATCCCGATTTTTTACGCGGTTATCCCCTCGCAACTACCATAGAGAAATATCATTTCTTTTCTTATGCTGCCAACGAAGCATTACATCTTTCAGATAAAGAGCGTTCTACTATTACTTCGCTATTTACAATCATTGAAGACGAACTGCAGTCGCGGATAGATAACTCCAGTCAGGATGTGATCATTTCGCAGCTAGAGCTGTTGCTCAATTACAGCAACCGTTTTTACAAACGCCAGTTTGCTACCCGTACGGCATTGAACAACGATCTGTTGACCAAACTGGAACAGGTGCTGGACACCTATCTCAACAAGGATACCCCATTAACAAACGGACTGCCAACAGTTCAATACCTGGCCGGCCAGCTACATGTTTCACCGCACTACCTAAGCGATATGCTCCGCACCCAAACGGGGCAAAATGCACAGCAACTCATTCATCATAAAATAATAGAACGGGCAAAGGTATTACTCAGCAATACAAACCTTACGGTTGCTGAAGTAGCTTACCAGTTGGGGTTTGAATATCCTCAATCTTTCAATAAGCTTTTCAAACAAAAGACGCGGGTATCACCACTTGCATTTCGCAAATCTTTCAATTAAGGCCCCCAATATTAT
>CBIMFG010000554.1:0-4364 GCA_966243125.1 uncultured Niastella sp. | reverse complement strand
TCAAACCGGAGAATTTAACAGCGGTATCACACATTTTGAACGGCATACTGGCAGATGAATTTTTGCTGTATACCAAAACGCGTAATGCACACTGGAATGTAGAAGGCCCCGATTTTCACGACAAACACAAATTCTTTGAAGGACAGTATGAGGCCCTGGATGAGATCATGGATTCTGTAGCTGAACGCATTCGTAAACTAGGACATTATGCCCCTGGTACGTTGAAAGACTTTTTGCAACTCACCCGCCTGACTGAGCAAAGCCGCGAAAAAAACGACAGCCTCGGTTATATTCGCGAGTTACTCGAAGATCATGAGACCATTATTGTTACCATGCGCGAAAACATCGACAAAATTGCCAATGAGTATAAAGATGCTGGTACCAGCGACTTTTTAACCGGGTTGATGGAAGAGCACGAAACAATGGCCTGGATGTTAAGAGCACATTTCCGGTAATCGGCTTAATAGAATATAAAAGAAAAGCCCCTGATCAAGATCGGGGGCTTTCTTTTTATGGGTATTGGATTAATTAATCATAATCAGTTAACCGCACTGCAAACACACAACGGTTATCAGTACCATATTTCACCGTTTCATACTCCGTTAAATTCCACAGGTAGCCGGTGGCTTTTTCCAGGTACAGATCCTCAGCGCCATGCGGCCAGCGATAACGGGCGCCTGCGGCGGCGCCATCATTGTAACGCGTAAGGCGGGCTGTAGAACCTTCGTAACTGCTAAGACCGGTGCAGGTCATAAATGTTTTGTTGCCGGCCCGGTATACACCCTGAATGCCATTCACATTGGTATTGTCGTCATCAATAGGCGTAATTACTTCTGGCGCCGGACTGGTAACAATTTGTCCCGATGTATTTAAATGAAACCCGAACACTTTGGGAACGGTTGTTTCATCGGCGGTAATATATTGACCGGTCCACAACATGATGTCCGTAGTAGTAGTGCCGGTACCGGTTTCAATACAGCTGAAAGGCGATGCATTGGTAATTTTATAATAACCGGTTTGTGGCAACACATAAGCGTAGTTAAATGCTTTCAACGTGCCATCTGTTTCTTTACCACAACGCGTTTCCCCGTCATCACTCGCTGCCGATACAAATTTGGTAACATCAAATACGCGGATGCCCAGTTTGGTATCAGCCACATACACCTTGGTACCACAGCAGGCAATACCGCCGCCATGAATGGTTACCGGGCAGTAAGCATCCAGCTGGGTATAGGGGTTACTTGCTTTGTACAACGCGCTGTTGGTCATATTGGCTTTGTTTTGCACCAACAGAATATGGCGGTAAGTAATGTTGCTCATGCTGGTGATATCAACCAGCGAAACCCGCACGCCTTTTTGTTGGTTGTTTACGCCGGCAATATCATCGGGCCCAACACCATACCAGGTTACCAGCAAATAATTTTTTGAACCATAGGTAAAACCAGTGATACCCTGCGGACGCCATTCAGTAGTACCCTCATCGCCATCGTTCCATTTAAAACCTTTTACCTGGTTGGCGGCAGGAATGTTGAAACCATAAGTGCTGGTATAACCGGTGCTGGTACCAACGCGGTTAAGACTCAACTGATCGGGTGTTTTGTAGCCATAAGAAGAAAGGCTGCTTACAAAACTGCTTTCATCGGTGTAGGTAACCGTTACATTGGGAGCTGTGGCGTTTACTACAGGAATCCGGGCATTGTTTGCTGGTTGTTCATTGGCAGGTGTTTGCTGCGTTTGTTTGGCGCAGGCAAACAACGTGGTGGCTGCAACCGCAGCCATACAATAAGTACGTAAGTTCACAGGATCGTTTTTAGGTTGAATTAATATTGTTGATTAGTTCGAACTGTAGGTATAGACTCTGCCAATCTGGAATTGGTACTATCGGTTATGCGCCTTTATTTTTGAATAAATACCCTAACAGGTGATTGAAGATGCGAATGTTAAGCGGGTGTGAATTTTTCTTTAACATTTTCAAATAAATAAAAGTGACAAATTATATCGTCCTGCATTTCCTGTCTTAACTTTCAAAGCGTATTTTGAGGGCGTGCAATTAGAACAATTTATACAGGACCTTATTGAGCAGGGAAAAGTTATTGTGGCTGGCGAGGTATTACCCTTTACACAGGGGGATGCACAACAGGCAACACAACACCTGCGCGCATATTACGAAAATCAATTACCCGAACTCACCGGCCGGGTGCCGGCATTTGAACCAGAAGCGGCTTTATGGGCAGCTATTTATTTATATCGTTCCGTACAGCTCACTGTGCTGCGCGAACTGGATGAAGATGCCGTAAACGGATTACTCACTCCTTTTAATGGACCTGTTTCTCCGGAAAGCATTTTGTCAGTGGATCTAAGTTTTCGCCATTTGCCCAACCTGTTGGGGCTGGCCAAGGGCCTGGCGCCCGATGATCCGTTGGTAAAACAAATACAGGCTGCCGCTGTACAATGGCCGTTTTCATCGGTGGGCATGAAGGTGAATGGGGAAATGAATATTGACGTGATCATGCAGAACGCCTGTTTGCGCAGCGCGTACATTGATAGAATTATTGAAGCGCGCGACAAAAGCCGGTGTAATCATGAATTGGTAAACGAATATATAAAGGAAGCATTGGGCGATCATGGCCAGCTGTTATGGCCAGGTTGGGAACCTGGTGTAAAAGAAATGTAAGCATGGAAAACAAAACTGCTATCGATTTTCAGTTAGTGGATAAGGTGAATGCGGTGCTGCAGCACATTAAAAGCACCTTTGTTGGTAAAGACGATATTATTGATCTGATGGGTATTTGCCTGGCAGGCCGCGAAAACCTGTTTTTGCTGGGCCCGCCCGGAACCGCCAAAAGCGCCCTGGTGCGCGAACTGGCCCGGTTGTTACAAGGTAAAACATTCGAATACCTGCTCACCCGTTTTACCGAGCCCAATGAATTGTTCGGTCCGTTTGATATCCGGCGTTTGCGCGATGGCGACCTGGTAACCAATACCGAAGGCATGTTGCCCGAAGCGCATTTGATCTTTCTGGATGAATTGCTGAATGCCAACAGCGCTATTCTGAATAGTTTGCTGATGGTTTTAAATGAACGCATTTTCCGGCGCGGCCGCGAAACAAAAAATTTACCTGCCTTGATGATCGTGGGCGCCAGTAACCACCTGCCCGAAGAAGAAGCGTTACAGGCTTTGTTCGATCGCTTTTTGCTTCGTGTACGTTGCGATTATGTTGACCCACAACACCTGAACGATGTGCTGGATGCCGGCTGGTTACTGGAACAAAAGAAAACCGGTGATATACCCGGTATAGAAACCGAAGAGGTGCGTCAACTGCAAAGTTTGATCTCCCTGGTTGATATACAGGAGATCCGCCCTTATTACATTGACCTTATTGAGAAATTACGCAATGCCGGTGTACAGGTATCTGACCGGCGCGCGGTGAAGTTGCAGCGGCTGATTGCGGCCAGTGCAATTTTATGCAAGCGAACAAAAGCCTATCGCAGCGATATGTGGGTGTTGCGCTACATCTGGGATACCGATGAACAGCGCGAGGTAATTGCCGGTATTGTAAATGCCGAGCTGGAGAAAGAAAAAGAACAGGAGCAACTGCATCCAAGGGCGGCCATCAACAGCATGCCCAATGCAGATGATATTTATAAAGAAGTACTGCAATTGACCGAACAATGGAATAAAGCCGAAACCACCGGGGCCGAACGTTCGGTTATAAAAGACAGATTGCGTTACCTGAATGGCCGCTGTGAATGGATCAGTAATACAGATCAAAAGAGTTACGTGTTAAAACCTATTGACGCACTGTGGCAACAAATAATGCATGTGGAATGAAGGAACTGATCATCGTATTGTCGCAAACCGATAAAGCAGCGCTGGGCACAGTACGCTGCCTGCCCGCAGGCTGCAGAAAAAGAGGCATTCATATGGCTGCGCGGCATTGCTGCAGGAGAAGAAATAGACCTGCGCATCAGGCAACTGCCTGCATTGCATACCTATACCCTGGATGCGGATAATAATTTATTTCCACCACGCGGCCTTACTCCTATAGGGAAATTACAACCCATGAACTGGGTGCCGGTATCGGATTATATTACGGTTACGCTGCCAGTGTCGGCCCTGCCCGGAAAAATAAACCGGCAATTGACCGTACAGCTGGTTGCTTCGCAACAAACACAAAAAGGCAATGCCCTGCTTACCGATCTGGCTGCCTGGAAAGCTTATGGTGAGACCGCGCCGTTGGTGCGTTTGCAACAAACCCGTTTTGCTGTTTCTGAAGAAAACAAAGTGCTGATCATTGGGGTACCATTACCCGCCTTGCCGGGAAAAGAATACGTGTTGCTGAACAACCTGCTGATACCATGTGG
>CBIMFG010000553.1:0-4368 GCA_966243125.1 uncultured Niastella sp. | reverse complement strand
ACCATTGCCCGGTTTGTTATTAAAGGCAGCCATGGACCTTGATATAGACCTGGAAAGTTCCTGGATGATCGGGGATATTTTGAACGACTGTGAAGCGGGAAACAGGGCTGGCTGCGCCACCATCTTATTAAATATGGGTAATGAAACGGAATGGGTGTTGAACAATAACAGGCGCCCCAATTATATTTGCAGTAACTGGAGTGAAGCGGCGGGTATAATTATACAATATGCAAATGCAAAAGCCAGTGTGGAACAAGTGTAAAAAGATCCTGTGCATACGGGCCGATAATATGGGCGACCTCATTATGACAACGCCGGCATTAAAGGCATTGAAAGAAACCTTTTTATGCCACCTCACCGTGCTTACCTCAACCATGGCCCAAAGCATTGCAGGTTATATTCCGGTAATAGATGAGGTGATCATTCGCGATTTGCCCTGGATAAAATCAAATACAACAACCGCCGGCACTGATCTTATTGAGCTGGCAACCCTGTTGCGCAGTCATCAGTTTGATGCAGCCATCATATTTACGGTATACAGTCAATGCGCCTTGCCTGCTGCTATGCTTACTATGATGGCCGGCATTCCCCTGCGCCTGGCATACAGCCGCGAAAACCCATACGACCTGCTTACGCATTGGTTACCCGATAAAGAACCTTACAGTTTTGTACAGCATCAGGTAAAACGCGATCTGGCATTGGTAGCCCTTACCGGAGCAGCTACAAACGACGACCGGTTGCTGCTTACAATTCGCGGAAATGACAAACAAAACATGCAAGCAAAATTGCAGCAGGCATCCATTGATCCTGCAAAAGAATACCTCATTTTTCACCCGGGGGTAAGTGAGGAAAAAAGAAAGTACCCCTCGCTCCATTGGATTGAATTGGGAAAGCTTATGCGTGATACCGGTTTGCCCATTTTGCTTACCGGCACCGCTAAAGAAAAAGAATTGACAGCTGCCATTGCCGCCGGTATTGGTTCAACTGCCATTGATATGGCCGGGCAATTTACTACCGGTGAGTTTATTACTTTAACAGCCGGAGCAGCGGCTGTTGTGTCGGTAAATACTGCCACCATACATATTGCGGCTGCCTGTAACACCCCGGTGGTGGTGCTGTATGCGCTTACCAATCCGCAACACACCCCGTGGAAAGTATGCGGTCGGGTATTTCCTTATAATGTGCCCGACACTTTGCAAAGTAAAAACGAAGTGATCAGTTATGTGCGCCATAACCGCATGATACAACAGCCGGCGCTCCCCCAGCCTGCGGCCATTGCACAGGCGCTGGAATCATTATTGCAGCAAAACGGCTGTAACGAATACATAGCACCTGATACCCTGATACTGTAATTACTAACAGTTTGAAAATTGTATATTATGGTATGGCGGCCTGAGACTACATTAACGGAAAAGCAAGTACACCGCGGCATGAATCTCGTAATTGGGGACGGACTGGCATCTGAAGCCATGACCACCCTTACGAGCGGCACCTTTTTAACAGCCATGGTGCTGTTGCTGAATGCCAGTAATTTTCAAATAGGATTACTGGCCGGGTTGCCCACCATTACCAATGTGTTTCAATTATTGAGCGTTTGGCTGGTGCGCCGGTTTAACAACCGGCGCAGTGTTACAGTACTGTGTTCTTTTTTGGCAAGAACACCTTTGCTCATCATCGGGTTGCTGATCCTGTTCTTTAAAAATATTCCTGTGGAGACCGTCATCTTCATCCTGTTCTTTCATTATTTTTTTGGATCAATAGCCGGCCCCTGCTGGAATGCGTGGATGAAGGACCTGGTACCTGAAAGATCATTGGGTGATTACTTCAGCCGCCGTACGCGTTACACCCAAATATTGAATATAATTTTAGGATTGCTCACCGCTTTTATTGTTGACTACACCAAGCACCACCGTATTACCGCCGAGTTAAATGTATATGCCGGTTTGTTTATTGGAGGCGGCATGGCCGGCATCATCAGCGCGCTTTGTCTTTCGGCTACGCCGGAACCGTTGGCAAGAAGAACACAAGGCAATATTCTGAATATACTACAACGGCCGTTGCGCGATCATAATTTCCGGCACTTACTGCTCTTTAATTCAGCCTGGGTGTTTGCCACTAATATAGCCACCCCCTTCTTTGTAGTGTTTATGATGAAGAAAATGGGATTGTCTATTACTTATATTATCGGGTTCAATATCATCAGCCAGCTCTGCAGTATTTTAACCGTTCGCATGTGGGGCCGTTTTGCCGACAATTACAGCAATAAAACTATTATCGCCATAGCGGCACCGCTGTATATACTCACGCTGGTGGGCTGGTGTTACGTAGGCATTTATTCCCGTGAATACATGAACCTGTTTTTGTTGCTGGTGATTCATGCCGGTATGGGAATCAGCAATGCCGGCATTAACCTGTCGCTCACCAACATCAGTTTAAAGTTGTCGCCTGCCGAAGAGTCGGTCGTCTATCTTTCAACCAAAAATATCATTACCGCGCTTTTCTCTTTTATAGCGCCCCTGATAGGTGGTTACCTGGCCGATTTTTTCAGCACCCGTACTATTTCTATTGATGCGCAATATAAAGGCCCGCAGTGGCAAAAAGTGATCCATTTGCTCGATCTGCACGAATTTAAATTCCTGTTTCTGATAGCAGCGGTGCTTGCCTTTATTGCCGTTGAGTTGTTGGTGCAGGTAAAAGAAAGTGGTGAAGTGGAAAAAGATGTGGTAAAGAAAATGATCCGCAGTAATATCAAGAGCAATCTTAAGGAGTACTTTGTGATTGGTCAGTTGATTGATTTGCATGATGCCTTCCGGGCTACTATTCGGAAACGGTTACCGGGTAGAAAGGTGAAGGGTGAAGGGTGAAAGGTGAAGGGTTCGCGAATTTTACTTTCTCCACTTTTTCATTTCTCTGTTTCTCATTTTTCATTCTTAATTTCCCTGCCTTTTGCATTTCACTTTAACATTCAATATTGGACATTCAATATTCAACATTCATAAGGCCAATCACTACCCACCCCTGCCCCTCCCAGGAGGGGATTTCCCTCCCTACAAGCTATTCTCAAGAGGGGATCCGTTCCAACTCTCTTCCTTTATAAACGTCATATAGTTTTAAATCATCCATATGCACATACCCAATATGGCAGCCGCAGGTGGCATTGGTGCAGGGGCGCGGCTTTAATAGGGTGATTACATCATGCTGGTACAGGTTACCCAGTTTTTCTTTTATGAAATGACAACGGAAGATATTACCGTTTCCATCCACACTGATAACGGTATCACCGGTACGGCAGGCTTTACCTTTGCTCTCGTGGTGAACCATGTTATAAGGTACGTAAGGATCGATGGCTATTAATCGCCCGCGTTCTTCCTCGTTGTAATAATCAGCCTGCTTTTTTAATGCATTCACCCATACATATTTCTCCGCCGGTAACAGGGAACGCATGGTTTCAATTTCATTGATGGTTTCTTTAAAGCCAACGATGCCTACACTGTATAGTACACCCAGCTCATCTAATTGACTGCATTTATTGAGAAAGTCCTCGCGGCTAACCTGACCGGGATGGTAGGTTGACCATAAGGCTATCTTATTTTTATTTGCTTTTTTTAACCAGCCCAACCGGCAGCTTAGGTTGGTTTGAATGGCTACTTTTTCTACATTGCTGCAATGACTTAACGCCACCATTGCCTGCTGGTAATAGGCACGAATCAACCCTTCGCCCCAGGGCGTGAAAAAGATCTTGAATTGAAGATCCGTTTGTTGTTTGATGTATGCCACAAAACGGGCTACCTGTTGCGCATCGGTAGCCAGGGTTGCCCGGCTGTCTTTTCGTTTGGCGAACGGACAATACGGACAATCGTAATTACAACTCGACAGATCACCACGATATAAAATGGATAACGTCATTGCAATTCAAATTCAGTGATCAGTTGTTTAATGGGTTCAGAATATAAAGCAGGGCCAATAGCATCGGAATAATCAAGGCCCATGCTGGTAAGCTGCAGGATGTTATTCTGCAGGATGGCCATGTCTGCTTTTATCAATTCAGCCAATAATGGATACGCGTCCAGCGCATCGTGTTCATACAAGGCATTGTATCTCCCCAGATCAAGCCCGCCGTCATGCAGCACCGACTTGATCACAAACCGCCGTTGTTGTTCTTCTTTATTCAGCTCAATGCCATAATCCACCTCCTTAAAATTGGGCCGGGCAATGTATTGTTGAATAATTGACCGGATGTTTTGCCGCGCTACTGCATATTCAGAAGAATAATGCACCGTTTTGGTATATGACCGGGCCCCTGCACCTAACCCGATCATGCCATCTTCCTGGCAGCTATAACTACGAACCGGTTGCTTTTGATTCGGG
>CBIMFG010000552.1:0-4369 GCA_966243125.1 uncultured Niastella sp. | reverse complement strand
ACTCCGCGGGCTGCAATTTTTCCTTCCACGGCGAGCTTAAAAGGACCTATATTGGTAGTTCCAATTCCCATGTTCCCCGTAGTGCGAACATCACCATTTACATCAAGCGCGGAAGAGGGATTAGGATTGTTAATACCTACACGATTATTTCCTGTTACTATAAAAGCTACCGCTCCGTTACCCTGGTCCAGCGTTTTCATGTAATAGCTGACGTTGGCATTATCTCCAGTATAGAAAGAATTAGTTTGTACTAGTAAACCATATTGTGGTATGCTGCCGTTGGAATTGAAAAAATTTATATCCATTTTGGCAGCAGGAAAAGCGGTCCCAAGACCCAAGCTACCTCCCCTATATAAATCTCCCAAAGTATTTACACTACCATCCCATTGTTGGGCAAATGTACTGTTTGAAATAAAAAATAAGCTAAGAACAAATTGTAAATATCTTTTCTTCATAAAATTATTTTGGTGGTTTTTTGAAACAATAGAGGTTTCTTTAGATGATCAATGCATTTTTTTTAACTCTTTTAACTCCTTCTTTATTTGGTCATTTTCTTTTTGCTGCGCTTCAAGTTTTTTATTTATTTCAATAATATAGAGTGATAATTCCTCTACTTTCTCCAGCAGTTTCACATTCATTTCACCCAATTCAATACCGCCATCTTTCTTTACTTCTTCAGCTGATGGTATACCAGGCAGGTGTTTATTTTGATTGATGTATTGTTCCAGATTGGCAAGTGGCCTTAACTGATAGGTGGGTTCGAAAACGTAATCAGCAAAGCTTCCCAGGGTAACCTTTACGCCGCGGGCTGCGATTTTGCCTTCGACGGCAAGCTTGTAAGCACCTACATTGTTTGTTCCTATTCCTACGCTTCCACCCCAAGGACTCAAGATTACATTACCGTTTAAGGGATATAAAACAATATTTCCTTGAGTTTCCTTGGTTAAATAAAAATCATTCAAATCATTTAGTCCCATCCAGGCCTGGCGTATACCGCTCCGTTTATATTCTACATACTGCCATGAATTATCGCTATTATTAAAAGTAAGCACAGGATCATTATTAGTCTCAATTGTTGTACTACCCATTACGTGTAGTGCCGTAACCGGGTTGTTAGTACCTATACCCACAGATCCGTTACTAGGAAAAACATTCTGTGCCTTAGTCTGAAAAGAACAAGCAGCCATAAAAAAAAGCATTACAAACGAATAGGGTCGAGCAACAATGAATCGTAATACATTTTCCTTCATAAAAAATATTTAATGGTTTTTAATATAATAGTATTCCTGTTCAGCTAGGTAATAGCCGATGACATGTCGTATTCGCCTTTAGTAACTTAATAGAAACAAAATGGAGATGATGTTGCTACAACTAAAAGGAATGGCTGCTTTCCATTTATCAGGGACAGTTGTTCAACCAAATATATTTAGAAAAGTTGTTTGCAGTTAGGAGTTTTTGACACACGTGCAGTTTAGCCAATAAACGTGCAGAAATGACCAATAAACGTGTAAGGATTGTTGTAATAAGTTGAGAATTGCAGGATTTACTCCATCACAATAGCATACCCCCGCTGGTCTTTGGAGTGACTGCCTACAATTGTATAAGTACCATTGGCGTGAATAAATGTTTTTAGCCACGGCGGACAGGTTTTCAATTGTTCAATAATTTGCCTGAACAAAAATGTAGAGCCTTCACAAAAGATCCATTCCCTGGCTTTTTCATTCTCTTCTGTAACAGAATATGCCGGAAAGGAGCTTAACACCGAACGTACTTCATTGGCGCTTTTTTCATCGCCGGCCAGGTAAAAGGTAGGTGTGCCTTCGTATTTGATAGATAGTTCTTTGTGTTCCCTGCTCACAAAAGTTACCGCAGCCCGTAAATAGATCACTGCTTCGAGCAAACCTGTGTATAACCAGGCCAACTCGCCATGAAAATGTTTTTGTACAAATTGCACCATGGCCTTGTAAAACAGTTTTACATACTTATTGTCTTTACGGGTGCTTTCGCCCTTAAAATGTATAATGGTACAATTAGGGTAGTAATAGTTTTGCATGCCTGCCTGTTGCAGGCGGTAGCTGAGGTCAATGTCTTCGCCATACATGAAGAACTGCTCATCAAAACCACCGGTTTCATCGAGCAGCGATTTTCTCACCATCATATAGGCGCCGGATAAAATATCCACTTTATTAATTTCCTGATGGCTCAAATGCCCCATGTAGTACCGCGCAAATATTTCAGAAGAAGGGAAAAAGCGGGTTAATCCACTCATTTTACAAAACGATACCCACATGCTGGGGAAACCGCGTTTTGATTCCTTCAGGTATTGTCCTGTACCATCAATCATTTGCACACCCAGGGCGCCCGCATCGGCGGTAGTTTCCATAAACGCCACACAGCTTGTAAAGGCATCTTCGGGCACAATGGTGTCGGGATTCAAAAACAGGATGTATTTGCCCTGGGCTTTTTCTACTGCCTGGTTATTGGCCTTTGAAAAACCCTGGTTAACGGAGTTTTTTATAAACTGTACAAAAGGGAACCGGGGTTGCAGGTATTCAATGCTGCCATCTTTTGAGTTGTTGTCAACCACCCAAACTTCCACATTAGTTTCTCCGGTGGCCACGCTTATTTGGCCCATAGCCTTCCTTACCGAGCATAAACATTGCTCCAGGAAGTATTTCACGTTGTAATTAACAATTATAACCGATAACAGCATACATCTGCAAAATAGGACAGAAATCAAGAAGTTTCAGAGCCTGCCCCGATTAATCGGGGTTACATGTTTCAGGTTTCAGGTTATTCTATTGCAAAACTCCAATTATTGACAGCCGCCTGCTTCCCGGCAACGTGTAACCTGCAACCTGTATCTTTGCGCCATGTTAAAAGAAACTTTAATAAATGCCACCGAGGCAGGCGCCAAAGTAATGCAACATTACTTTAATTCAAAAAGCCTGCTCATCAGCAATAAGGAAGGGATTAACAACCTGGTTACCGAAGCCGACCATGCTTCTGAAAAAGCCATCCTGGAAACCATCAAAGAACAGTTTCCCAATCACTTTATATTAAGTGAGGAAACAGGTGAAATTAAAATGGACAGCGAGTACAAATGGATCATCGACCCCATTGATGGTACTGTAAACTATGCCCATGGCATTCCCATTTGCTGCGTATCTATTGGTTTGGAACACAACGGCACCATGATCATGGGCGCGGTGTTAAACCCATTTATTAAAGAATATTATTTCGCCGAAAAAGGCAAAGGGGCTACCCTCAACGGCGAGCCTATTCATGTGAGCATGGAAAGCGACGTCATGAAATCATGCCTGGTAACCGGCTTTCCCTATACCTATATTAACAATACTAACGGTCCGTTGGAAGCCTTTTCACGCTTTATCAGGGCCGGGGTGCCCGTACGCCGCCTGGGTTCTGCCGCTATGGACCTTTGCTGGGTAGCTGCCGGCCGTTTTGATGGGTTTTACGAACATAAATTACAGGCCTGGGACAGCGCCGCCGGATTTTTGATGGTGGAAGAAGCGGGTGGTAAAGTAACCGATTTCGAAGGCAACCCGTATTCACCGTATCAGCCACAAATTGCGGCTACCAACGGTAAAATACACGACGAACTGTTAAAATGGGTGAACGACAAGGCTTAACCTGCCATAATCAGATACCTGCCGAATAATTCGATAACTTTATTGGCTCTTTTCAACCTGCTCCGCCTTTGCTTTGCGAAGGTGGAGTAGTGCTATTTATTTTAAAAGAACAACCTATCAGCACCATGAGTGAAAGCAGAACAGAAATAAGTTCCCTGGGCGAATTTGGATTAATTGAACATCTTACCAGAAATATAGAGTTGCAAAACGCCTCTTCTATTGTTGGTGTGGGCGACGATGCAGCCGTTATTGACCATTTTGGTAAACAAACTGTAGTTACCACCGATCTGCTGGTGGAAGGCATTCACTTCGACCTTATGTACACCCCCCTTAAGCACCTGGGGTATAAAAGTGTGGTGGTGAACCTGAGCGACATTTACGCCATGAATGCCACGCCCACCCAAATAACAGTAAGCATTGCCTTCAGCAACCGTTTCAGCGTAGAAGCGCTGAGCGAGTTTTACGAAGGTATTTATGCGGCCTGTGAAAAATATGGCGTTGACCTGGTGGGCGGCGATACCAGTTCTTCCCAAAAAGGTTTTGTGATCTCTGTTACCGCCATTGGCGAGGTAACTCCGGGTAAATATGTAAAAAGAAATACCGCTAAAAAAGGCGACCTCCTTTGTTGCAGTGGCGACCTGGGCGCCGCCTACGTTGGATTGTTGTTTCTGGAACGCGAAAAACAGATCTACCTCGAACACCCGCAGGTACAACCCGAC
>CBIMFG010000551.1:0-4370 GCA_966243125.1 uncultured Niastella sp. | reverse complement strand
TCGGCATACGCCAGTGGGTTGGAACTTATTTTCCGTAATACGCTTACAAAATGGTGGGATGTTACTACCAGTGGTAATGTGTATTATTCAAAGATCAATGGCACCAATGTAGTGGCCAACCTGGAAAATGAACGCACCAGCTGGTCGGCCAAAATGAACCATAACTTTAAATTCAATAAGGGTTGGAGTGTTCAGATCAGCGGCGATTACCAGGCTAAAAGCGCTTTACCGGTTAGCACCAGCAACGGCGGCAGTGGCGGAGGCGGTGGTTTTGGTGGCGGCGGCGGTGGCGGCCGTGGCGGTGGTGGTTTCGGCGGTAACCAAACTACCACTACCCAGGGTTACATAGATCCTTATTATGGTGTTGATATGGGCTTGCGTAAAGACTTCCAGATAAAAAAGAATACCGCAACTGTATCTGTAAACTGGCAGGATATCTTCAGAACCCGCAAGTACTTTGTACACTCCGAAGCAACCGGTTTTGTACAGGACGACTGGCGCAGAAGAGACCCACAGCTGGTTCGCGTAAACTTCAGCTACCGCTTTGGTAAATTCGACATGGCTTTATTCAAGCGTAAGAATACCAAGGGCGATCAGGAAGGTATGCAAAACGGAATGCAGGGCATGCAACAATAGTAGCAACATTTGTAAAACTACATGATTATGTTGCAGGGGGCTGAGCAATCAGCCCTTTTTTATTGAAATGAAAAATTAAAAATGAGGAACAGAGAAATGAGAAAGGAAATACAAAACTAAAAATTGGCTTTTCACTTCTACATTTAATATTCAGCATTCGACATTCTACACTTGTATTTTGTATTCCCTTTTTCATTTTTCATTTAACATTTCTCATTTTTAATTTAATTTTCCGTTTCTATGTCACAAACATATTCATACTTAGCGCTGGGCGACTCATACACCATCGGTGAAGGTGTTCCTGTTTATGAGAGTTTTCCTTATCAAACAGTACAGCGTTTGCGCAAGGCAGGCTATCCAATATATGCACCGGAAATTGTTGCCAAAACCGGCTGGACGACCGACGAATTACAGGCAGGTATTGACAATAGTAGTTTTTTAAATACATACGATGTAGTGTCCCTGCTCATTGGGGTTAACAACCAGTACCGGGGCAGAAACCTGCAGGAATATACCCAACAATTTGAATCGTTATTACAACAAGCCATTCAATTTGCCGGCAATAAGGCCAGTCACGTTTTTGTGGTTTCCATTCCCGATTGGGGCGTAACACCCTATGCCACCAACAACGGAAAAAATGCGGCAGTGGTAGCACATGAAATTGATGCATTCAATGCCATAAACAAATCAATGGCAGCAAAGTATGCAGTGCACTATATCGACATTACCCCAGGCACCCGGCTGGCAGCCAATGATACTTCCTTACTGGCCGCCGATCAGTTGCATCCCTCTGGAAAAGAATATGGCTTGTGGGCAGGGAAACTGGCAGAAGGTATTAAGAGAATATTGTCTAACTAAAGATATCCCCGTAACAAAGACTGTTACAGGTTCCAGGTTCCAGGGATTTAATAAGTCAATGCCCTGCAACCTGTAACTTGCAACCTGAAACAGAACCTTACAACCACTAAATAAACTCCCTATGCAAAAGTTATCCTGGCGCGAGAAGTATGCCGGAATCCTGGTGCTCCTGATCACCGTTATTTACCTGGTCATGCAGCTGGCATCGTTGGTGTCAAACACCTCACGTCCTTACACTATACAAAACGGTTCTCTTGTAATAAATAAGAATGAATTTTTATCGGATCTGAGAGTTTATTCGTTGATCCTTGCAGGTATAATTGCAGGCTGGTGTTTGTTAAAAGGCAAGCGACTGGGTTGGATGCTGGGCTTACCGATCTTAGCATTTATTGCCCTGGTAATAGGAACTATGACAGTTGAATCGTTTTTGAAAACAAAGAAATTCGATAATTCGCTCACCGGCTTTGGCGTAGGTATTTTTCTGGTGGCCCTGGCCATCATCTTTTTATTATTACCCGCTGCCCGGCAAAAATACAGGGTTAGTAAAGGCATTGCTTTCCTAACCCTGTTGTTATTTATTGGCCTTGGCGGCGCTTATTATTTCTTACAATAAGTCATCCCCTTTAAACTCGTAACGTTCCTTTATTTTACGCATCACTTCGTCCATGCTTGCCCGATGATCGCGTGGGTTCCATTCGCCCCGCTCCCATTTGTCAAGTTCCTGGTCAATGTGTTTTTGTTGCAGCGTGGTCATTTTTTCAACCAACTGGTCAGAGAAGTCTTTTTGCGCTTTGTACAGGTTGTTCTTTTTATCAATGAACATTTCCTTGTTTGTCCGCATGTCGTTTTCCGATTGGGCCATGCTGGTCAATTCTTCTTTTGCCAGCGCAATATCATAAGGGCCAACCGGCATAATGAGTTTTGAAATGATGGGCCCTACTTCAATCAGAATGATGAGCAGCGATAATAAAAAGCTGGTCCAGTAAACACTGTTTTCTTCAGCAGAAAGATCTGTGAGCGCTTTGTTGCGTTCCAGGAAACCAACATTTTCCAGTGCGCTTAATTCGTATTTGGCGCGTTTGGCTTCCATGTTGCTTCTGGCGTTGGCCAGAATGCTGTCCTGCACCTGTATACTATTGGAGAGCGCCAGCAACTCAGGGGCCGATTGTAACAAAGAAGCATTATAAGCGTCCCTTTTCAGTTTGGCGATCTTTTCCACCCCGCGCATGCCCGAGCCGGCAGTACCGTCTGCTTCCTGAACATATGATTGTTGCATGCGGCTTAAATCATCTTCAATACTTTTCTTCCGCTCAAACAACCGGTTCCGTTCAGCTTCGGTATTTTGCATCAGCGCTGTATTCTCAGCCTGCAGCAAACTGTCGTTCAACTGAATCTTTGCGTGCGTGTTTTCGATCACTTTGGTATTGATCTCCTTTTCAAAGATCTTCAGTTCCAACGGGCGTGCAATGGTAAAACCGATCAATATGGCCAACGCCATACGCGGTATGGCCATAGCCAGTTGTTTTTTCCGGCTCACACCATACTTACGCATGGTAGAAACCAGAAAACGGTCGAAGTTAAAAATGATCAATCCCCAAATGATCGCAAAACAAATGGTCCACATCCAGTTGCCGAATACGCTGTAAATAGCGTAGCCAGAGCTTAATGCAGCCAGCACAAAAGTGGCGAGTATGACACCGCCCAATCCCCAGTACTTGCTGTGTTCGGAGGGAAATTGTTTTAATAGTTCCTGGTGAGCACCGGAACACCACCATAAAAAATTAGTGTCGGCCTTTTTGCCGGGGCCTCGGCCGGTAAAAGAGTCATAGGTATACAAGCCATTATCAGGCCCTTGCTGATTGTCAGCCATAACCGTAACGGTTTAATTAATGGATAATAATTGTTGTGTAAAAAAATTGAATACCTTATAGGTGGGTTGAGTGGGTTGGAATATTACAAATTAACGATAAAAATATCGGTATCTGTATTAACGAACAGTCAAAACAAACCAAATAGCGCGCCATTAACAAAATTCGATGGCCTTTCTGTTAAAATAATTAACACATAATAATTCCCCGCTGGTAATTACTGCACAAATACCGGAAATTTACCAGAAGAAGAGGGATGTAATTGCTTTACCGCCCATAATTCCCATGATCACTACTACTATCCAACCGGCTACTGATAACCAAACGGGATGCTTGTAATCGCCAATAATTTTCTTTTTAAGAACAGCGGTTAATAGTAAAGCCATCGACACCGGTAAGATCAACCCATTTAATGCACCGGCAATAACCAATATTTGTACGGCGCCCTGTTGCAGAAAAGTAAAAATGCCCATGGAGGTCAAAATAAACAACGAGGTAACAAGACGCTGGTATTTTTCAAAAAAAGGATGCAGGGTTCGCAAAAAAGAAACAGATGTATAAGCTGAACCAACTACCGATGTAATAGCGGCACTCCAGAGCACAATCCCAAAAATTCGATAACCCACCTGCCCTGCTGCAATTTGAAAAACTGAAGCAGCCGGATTATCCGGGTTTAAAACACCGCCACTCGTTACCACACCCAATGCTGCCATAAATAACAGAATGCGCATGGTAGAAGCAATTAAAATAGCACTTACACTGCTGCGCGATACCTGTGGCAATTGTTGTTGTCCTTTTATACCCGCATCCAGCAACCGATGCGCACCGGCAAAGCTGATGTAACCGCCTACCGTTCCCCCCACCAGCGTTACAATAGCCGTAGTATTGGTGGTAACAGGTACAAACGACCGGTAAACCGCTTCCACCACCGGCGGGTGCGAACTGATAGCCACATAAAAAGTAAGCCCGATCATTATAAAACCTAATACTTTGGCAAACCAGTCCATG
>CBIMFG010000550.1:0-4376 GCA_966243125.1 uncultured Niastella sp. | reverse complement strand
CCTATGATTTTTACGGAGTGAACTTTGTAGGCCATCCTAACCTGAAACGGATCCTGAACGTGGATGAAATGGATTATTTCCCCATGCGCAAGGAATTTCCGTTAGAAGAGCAAACCCGCGTTGATAAGGATGACGATATGTTTGGACGTTAATTTTCGAATTTAATTTATGAGCGATCATCATATAAAATTACCCGAAGGCTCCATTGAGAAGCAGACCACAACCCTGAATCTTGGGCCTACTCACCCGGCTACGCATGGTGTATTCCAGAATATCCTTGAACTGGATGGCGAACGCATCATCTCGGCCGAACAAACCGTAGGTTATATTCACCGTGCGTTTGAAAGGATAGCCGAGCGCCGACCTCTTTATCAAATTACCCCGCTTACCGACCGCCTGAACTATTGTTCAGCACCCATCAACAATATGGGCTGGCACCTGACCTGCGAGAAGTTGCTGGGTGTAAAAACGCCTAAACGGGTCGATTACCTGCGTATCATCATCATGGAACTGGCGCGTATTTCCGATCACCTCATTTGTAACTCAATTGTTGGGGTTGATACCGGTGCTTATACGGGCTTTTTGTATGTGATGCAATACCGCGAGTTGATTTACGAAATATACGAGGAAGTATGTGGTTCCCGTCTTACTACCAATATTGGTCGTATAGGCGGATTTGAAAGAAACTTCTCCAATACCGCTATGGAGAAGATCGAGAAATTTCTGAAAGAATACCCTAAAGTATTACAGGAGTTCGAAAACCTGTTTACCCGTAACCGCATCTTTATGGAGCGTACCATTGGCTGTGGACCTATCAGTGCCGAAAGAGCGCTGAACTATGGTTTCACCGGGCCAAACCTGCGCGCTGCAGGCGTTGACTACGACGTACGCGTTCACACCCCATACAGCAGCTACGAAGATTTTGAGTTTGAAATACCTGTTGGCAGCACCGGCGACTGTTACGACCGTTACCTGGTGCGTAATGGTGAAATGTGGCAATCGCTGAAGATCATTGAGCAGGCCATGCGCAAGCTGAGCCAGTTCAAAGGAAAGGATGCCGAGATCTTCCACGCCGATGTACCGGAATATTATCTGCCTGAGAAGAAGGATGTATATACGAAGATGGAAGCGCTGATCTGGCACTTCAAGATCATCATGGGTGAGATAGATATGCCAGCTGGTGAAGTATATCAGTCGGTTGAAGGCGGCAATGGTGAATTAGGCTATTACCTGATCACAGATGGTGGACGTACCCCTTACCGGTTACACTTCCGTCGTCCGTGCTTTATATATTACCAGGCATATGAAGAACTTACAAAGGGTTCCATGCTGAGTGATGCGATCATTGTAATGAGTAGCCTGAACCTGATTGCAGGTGAAATGGACGCGTAAGCCAATTATAAACATAAATTTTATCAAAGAAAGTGGCTCAATTTTCTGCGGAGAAATTAAATAAAGTAAACGAGATCATTGCACGCTATCCTGCCGGAAAGCAGAAAAGCGCGCTGATACCCGTATTGCATATTGCACAGGAAGAATTTGGTGGCTGGTTGAGTTCGGAAACCATGGATTATGTGGCTTCGTTACTTAACATAGAACCAATTGAGGTGTATGAAGTGGCTACGTTCTATTCCATGTACAACCTGAAACCGGTAGGTAAATATGTGTTTGAAGTTTGCCAAACCGGTCCCTGTATGTTGAATGGCAGCGACGATATTATTGAATATATAAAGAACAAACTGGGCATTAAAGTAGGGGAAACAACCGCCGATGGGTTGTTCACTTTGAAAACAGTGGAATGCCTGGGCGCCTGCGGGTATGCTCCCATGATGCAATTGGGCAAACATTACCGCGAGCACCTGACAAAAGAAAAAATTGACGCTATTATAGAAGAGTGCGACCGGAATGCAGTAACAAATAATTAAGATGAAGTTGCCAGTTTCCAGTTACCGGTTACCGGCAACTGGAAACTGGTGACCGGTAACAAATAAATATGGGAAGAAAACTATTATTAGAAAAAGCGCATGTTCCGGGTATCCGTAGTTACGATGTTTACCGTCGTGAAGGCGGCTACCGCAGTGTAGAAAAAGCGCTCAAGACCATGAGTCCCGACCAGGTAACCGAAGAAGTAAAGAAGAGTGGATTACGGGGCCGCGGTGGCGCGGGTTTTCCTGCGGGTATGAAATGGAGCTTTCTGGCCAAGCCAGAAGGTGTTCCCCGTTACCTGGTTTGTAATGCCGATGAATCTGAGCCCGGAACCTTCAAAGACCGCTACCTGATGGAATTTATTCCGCATTTGCTGGTTGAAGGATTGATCGTAGCATCTTATGCGTTAGGTTCAAACAAAACATTTATTTACATCCGCGGCGAGTACGCGTGGATTGTTGATATACTGGAACAGGCCATTGCCGAAGCTAAGAACAATGGCTTCCTGGGTAAGAACATCCTGGGCACTGGCTTCGATTGTGAAATATATGTACAACGCGGCGCCGGCGCTTACATTTGTGGTGAAGAAACTGCGTTGATAGAATCGCTGGAAGGTAAGAGAGGTAACCCTCGGATCAAACCTCCGTTCCCAGCGGTAAAAGGTTTGTGGGATTGTCCTACGGTGGTGAACAACGTGGAAACAATTGCCGCGGTAGTTCCCATCATCAACATCACCGGCGAAGAATACGCCAAGATAGGTGTTGGTAAATCAACCGGTACCAAGTTGATCTCCGCTTGCGGAAACATTAACAAACCGGGTGTATACGAAATAGACATGACCATTTCGGTGGAAGAATTTATATACAGTGAAGAATACTGTGGTGGCATAGCTCATGGCAAAAAGCTGAAGGCCTGTATCCCCGGTGGTTCATCAGTTCCCATTATGCCCGCTAACCTGTTGCTGAAAACAGCCAAAGGCGAAACCCGCATGATGAACTATGAAAGTTTATCAGATGGTGGTTTTGCAACGGGTACTATGATGGGTTCAGGTGGGTTTATTGTGTTGGATGAAGACCAGTGCGTGGTTCGCCATACGCTTACGCTGGCGCGTTTTTACCGCCATGAAAGCTGCGGACAATGTTCTCCCTGCCGTGAAGGAACCGGTTGGATGGAAAAGATCCTGAAGAACATCGAGATCGGAAAAGGCAAGAAGAGCGACATTGATCTGTTGTGGGATATTCAACGCAAGATTGAAGGTAATACCATTTGTCCGTTAGGTGATGCAGCTGCCTGGCCGGTAGCTGCTGCTATTCGTCACTTCAGAGATGAGTTTGAATGGCACGTGCAATATCCAAACGCGGCACAGAACAGGAATTATGGTTTGGCGCATTATGCCGATCCGTTACCGATTGCAAGCGCTCCGAAAGCTTAAGCGGAGAAATAAATTAAAAAAATAAAATCCTCCTTGGGGGTTATTATATGGCTGAAGAAAAAAAGTTATTTAAGGTTACCATCGATAACATCACCGTTGAGGTGGAACCGGGAACCAGTATCCTGAATGCAGCCCGTATGATTGGTGGTGAAGTAGCGCCGCCTGCCATGTGTTACTATAGCAAACTGAAAGGTAGCGGCGGTAAATGCCGTACCTGTTTGGTAGAAGTATCTGCAGGCTCAACAGCTGATCCGCGCCCAATGCCAAAGCTGGTTGCCAGCTGCCGTACCAATGTAATGGATGGCATGGTGGTAAAAAACATTACCAGCGATCGCGTACAGGATGCCAGAAAAGGGGTAGTGGAGTTATTGCTGATCAACCACCCGCTTGATTGTCCTATTTGCGACCAGGCTGGTGAGTGCCATTTGCAGGACCTGAGCTATGAGCATGGTGCTGAAGATACCCGTTACGAATTCCCCCGCCGTACATTCCAGAAACATGACCTGGGGCCTTATATTCAACTGCACATGACGCGTTGCATCCTGTGCTACCGTTGTGTATTTACCGCCGACCAGCTTACCAATAAACGTGTGCATGGTGTATTAGACCGTGGCGACCACGCTGAAATTGCTACCTATATTGAGAAAGCGCTGGACAACGATTTTATCGGCAACGTAATTGACGTTTGCCCGGTAGGCGCTTTAACTGATAAAACCTTCCGCTTCAAGAACCGCGTATGGTTCCTGAAACCGGTTGATGCACACCGTGATTGCCCTAAATGTTCCGGTAAAGTAACCATGTGGAACCGCGGCGAGGAAGTGTTCCGCGTAACTGGCCGTAAAGACCAGTGGGGCGAACTGCACGACTGGATCTGTAATGAGTGCCTTTTTGAGAAAAAGAAAACACGCGACTGGATAATTGACGGACCTGCTCAAATAAGCCATCATTCGGTGATAAGCGCCAACCATTATGTTGGAACTGTTAAACCAACCGAAGCCTTACCCGAAGTAATGGGTGG
>CBIMFG010000549.1:0-4380 GCA_966243125.1 uncultured Niastella sp. | reverse complement strand
TCCTTCAATGCATAGCGGGTGGAAAAGCCGCCACAACAGTTCCTACTGGCAGGGAGCAGCTTACCTGGGGCTGGGCCCTTCTGCCCACTCTTTTAATGGCAACTCGCGGCAATGGAATATTGCCAACAATGCGTTGTATATAAAGTCGCTGAATGAGGATAAAGTGCCTTTTGAAATAGAAAACCTTACCGATACGCAACGGTTAAACGAATACATTATGACCTCGCTGCGCACCATGGAGGGGTTGGATATTGCCTGGGTAGTAAGCCGTTTTGGAGAAAGGGAAGCCAACCAATTACAACGGGCCGGCCAGCCGTTTATCCACAGCGGCAAAATGCGGTTCTACAATAATCACCTGCAGTTAACGAAAGAAGGAAAGCTGTTTGCGGATGGTATAGCGGCAGAATTGTTCTTTACCGCTTAAGATGGTCATTTTTAACCAATTTGATCACCTCGTTGATGATCACAATGCCTGCCAGCACCAGCATTGCAGTAATTCCATATGGTCCTAATGAGAAAGGCATATAAATCTAATTAGCTGATGTGATAATTAGCTGATGTGATGATCTTATTCGTCGCATTGTGCAACTATTTATTACAACAAACAGTAAAAAAAGTGTTCCATTATCACATTATCAAATCATCACATTATCACATTAGACTAATGTTTTTTCTACCAGATTAAAGCCTTTGCGTGGTTTAACGTTTTCCCACAGAATGCGGTAAACGGTTTCGGCGATGGGCATATCGGCACCAATTTGCTGATTTACCAGGTAAATACATTTGCAGGCATTGTACCCTTCGGCCACCATGTTCATTTCGAGCTGCGTAGCCTGCACCGAATAGCCCTTACCAATCATATTACCAAAAGTTCGGTTACGACTATACAACGAGTAACAGGTTACCAACAGATCGCCCAGGTATACCGAAGCGGCATAGTTGGGTGTTTTGCGATGCGTTACCGGGTCTTCACCATCGTGTACGCCTACTTCAATATGTTGTATGCCTACTTTCTTAAGAAAACCGGCCATTTCATCGGCACAATTGGCAATTAACACACTTAAAAAATTATCGCCATATTCCAGGCCATGGGCAATGCCGGCGCCCCGCGCATAAATATTTTTCAGTACCGCGGCATATTGCACGCCATATACATCGGGGTTTACAACTGTATTTAAGTAAGGCGTAGTAAAGCAGGCGGCTATCTTTTCGGCCATAGCCACATCAATGCCCGAAAAAGTAAGGTAGGATAACTTTTCCGAAGCCACTTCTTCGGCGTGGCAGGGGCCCATTACCGTGAAATAATCTGATAAAGGCAGGTTGAATGCCTGTTTCAGGTGATCGTTCAGCAATAAGTTATTATCGGGTAAAATGCCTTTTACAGCGGAGAGTACTTTTTTGCCTTCAAAAGCATTTGCCGGAAGCTCGCTCAGCATAGCGGTTACATAAGCCGATGGCGTAGCTATTAAAATGCAATCACTGGCGGCAATGGTACCGGCTATATTGGTACTCAGGTTTACCAGGTTGGTATCGAAATATACCGAGCTTAAATAGCCGGGATTGTGATGCCGATGTTGTATGTGGTTCACTATTTCCTCTGATCGTACACACCAGTTTATTGATTGTTTGTTATCTGTACAAATTTTCGCCAATGCTGTTGCCCAGCTCCCACTGCCTATTATTCCCAGTTGCATGTAGTTCCTTGTTTGGCCCAAATGTAAGGAAATACAGCTTAAAGCCGTAAGCTTTAAGCTGTAAGCCAATACAGAAAAACAATAAAAAAGCCGCCCGCGAAGCGAACGGCTTAAAGCTTATGGCTTATAGCTTACAGCTATTTCTTCACTTCAAATAATTTATCTTTTGGTACCACCTTAACCTTAGTACCGTCTTTTAAAGTTTTGCTGATGACGTTATAGGGTGCTACAATGATTTCATCACCTGCTTTCAGTCCTTCGGTTACTTCAATGTTGTTGATGTCCTGAATACCGGTTTTCACCACAAACTTTTTCACCGTACCATCTTTTTGCAATACAAACACCACTTCATCGAGATCGGTGGAGGTGGTTTTTGTTTCGTTTGTTGAATTGTCTTTTGGTTTATCCTTGTCTTTGTCTTCGCCCACCACTTTATCAGTACCCTTTTCCCGGGTGCTTACGGCGTTGATGTTAGCAGCGAGTACATTGGTTTTTGTTCTGGTTTGAATATCGGCGCTGGCATTCATACCGGGGCGGAAGGGGAAATACCTTGGCCTGGAAGGATCGAACAGATCCTGATACGATTCACGCAACAAACGAATGTGTACTTTATAGTTTGTAACATCGTTTGAGGTGGCTGCAGCAGCACTGGCGGTAGTGTTACTGCTGGCAATTTGCGTAACAACGCCTTTGAATTTGCGATTGTTGTACGCATCAATTTCTACCAAAGCTGAATCATACAGCTTTACTTTGGGAATATCATTCTCCCCTACATCTACCTGCACTTCAAAAATGCCCATATCGGCAATGCGCATCATTTCGGTACCAGCCATCATGGAGTTACCTACTACCCTTTCACCGGCTTTTACATTCAGTAATGATACGGTACCGCTCATGGGAGATAATATAGCGGTACGGCTAAGGTTTTTATCGGCCGTTTGCAAACTGGCTTGTGAACTGGCAATAGCGGCCTGGCCACTGCGAATGCTTTGCACCGCGGCATTGTAATTGGCCTGTGCTGTTTTAAAAGTATTTTCTGCCTGATCAAATTCTGCTGCGGAAATTACATTATCGGTGCGTAATTGTTTCTGGCGATCCAATGTTTTCTTAGCCAGATCAAGCCCTGCCTGCAAACTTTCCAACTGTGCTTTACTGTTATCTACCATAGCTTGCTGGCGGCTTACTTCGGCTGCTGCCTGGTTACGCTGGGTTGAATAGATATCGGCATAAATTTTTGCCAGCACCTGGCCTTTGCGAACGCTATCACCTTCTTTTACCTGCAGCTCTACTATTTCACCGGAAATATCAGGACTTACCTTTACTTCTATTTCGGGAAATACCTTTCCACTGGCGTTAACTGTTTCGGTAATGGTTCGCAGCTCCACTTTTTCTGTGGCCACTTTCAGGCCTTCGTCTTTTCCAATAACGCCGGCGCTTTTAAGGCCTACCAGTCCAATCACCAGCACCACAAGGCCTAAAAAGATCCACAATAATTTTTTCCTTTTCATAATGAATGGTTGTTGTCTCGGTTTAGAATCTCATGTACAATTTATAACTTGTTGCCCTGTCCTTTATAGAACTCCAGCACTTTCAGCTTAAACACATAATCGAACTGAGCAGTAGTCATATCCAATTCGGCACGGTTCATATTGTTTTTACTGATCAGCAGATCGAACGTATTCAGTAAACCTACGTCATATCTTTTCTGCGACACCTCATAGGCTCTTTGGGTTACTGCATATGCACGTTTGGTTGCGTTGAATTTTTCTAAAGCAGCAGAGGCGTTGTAGTAAGCTTTATAAATATCGCTCTGTAGCGTTTGGTTGATGATGGTTTTGTTCAGCTCTGCATTTTTAAGATCGAGCTTTGAGCGCTGATAACTAAAACGCGCATTGCCGCCGCTGTTTATGGGTACAGCAATACTCAATCCAAGACTTTGGCGAAAGTTATTATTCATTTGAACACCCCAACCATCCCAACGTTCACCAAATGATTTTCTGGCCTGGTTTATTTGAACATCGGGGGTTAATACCGGATACTCTGTTCCGCTTATACTTACCAGGTCGCCATTGGGTGTAACCCCTTTGATATTATACCCTGTTACTTTTTTATTGGGACTGGAGAAATTCGTTCCCAGTGAACCGCCTACTGAAATAGTTGGGAACAGTGCGGCGCGGCTCGATTTCATTGCAGCCTCCAACGATTGAATGCGAAAGGCATTTGCTTTTTGAGCAGGCTGATTTTCCAGTGCAATCTTGTAAACGGTTTCTGGTTGTAATTGTAAAATAGGTTCTACAGGTATTTGATCTACTGGCGGTGTGGCAATATCAAAATATTTACCGGCATCAATATTCAGCACTTGTTTTAACAACAACAGGTTTTGATCGGCTGTAGCTTTTGCAGAAATATAATTAGAACTATCGGTAGCATATTGCCCTTCCAGCGTAAGTGCATCCAGTTCGGGAGCTGCACCTGCGGCCACTTTTTTCTTAGCTACTTCCCACTGTTCTTTTGTTTGGCCCATTTGCACACTGGTAATTTTAATTTGCTGCCGCGACAACAATACCTGCAAATAATAAGTGGCTACATTTAATGCCACATCATTCTTTGTTTTTTCAATATCCATTTTAGCCGCATCGGTATTGAGATCGGCTGCAATGATATTGTTGCGAACGCGATGCCAGTT
>CBIMFG010000548.1:0-4380 GCA_966243125.1 uncultured Niastella sp. | reverse complement strand
ACTGATACTGCTGCTTCCAATGGAAAGTATGTAGTGGTAAATGGGTTGAACAGTACCGCGGCAGCCCCGGCCGGCGTTACGGGTTCTGTTGTATTACCGTTTACGATTGACAGTGCGGCTGTGTATAATGTAATGGCGCGGTTGAATTGTCCCAACGCCAATGACGATAGTTACTGGATAAAATTCGACAATGACGCTTTTGTTACCGTAAACAACCTCACCACTTCAGGGTGGATGTGGATGCGGTTAACGAATGCAAACCTTACAGTAGGGCAGCATACACTCACCATTGCCTATCGCGAAGATGGCGCCCGGTTGGATAAAATATTATTAACCACCTCAAATGGTGCTATTACCGGCAAGGGAACGCCTGGCAGCAATTGCGGTCTGCAGCCAGTAATTACACCCGGCCAGGCATATGCTGTTAATGAAAAGGCGAATACAAATGCGGTTGTTGCGCAGGTGGCGGCTACTGATCCGGATACAGCTGCCGAGTTTCAAAACTGGAAAGTAACCGGCGGTACCGGTGCTGCGGCATTTGGCATTGATGCAATAACTGGAAACCTAATAGTAAAAGATAGTGCGTTGCTTGATTTTGATTCGCCCATCCGAACCTATACGCTTACCCTAACCGTAACAGATGGCTATAATAAAAGTGCAGAAGAAACTATTGTCCTCAATTTGTCCAATGTAAATGACAATGCACCGGTAATTCCCGCGGGTATCAGCTTTGCGTTGGATGGTGGCGCCTGTAATGAACCGGGCACAATCACTGCCACTGATGCCGACGATAATAATGACCCCGGGTTTACCACCTGGCATTGGCAATTATTGGGTGGAACCGGCGCCGGTATCTTTGCCTTGAACGAAACCACGGGTAAAATATCCATCGCTGATTTGGGGCTGGCCAATTTAACCCGTACTAGTTATACCTTATTAACTACAGTGAGTGATGGTTTGTATACCAGTGCTGCTCAAACAGTAACCATCACCATTCCTGATAAAATAAAGATCTGCCATAATGGAACCGGCATCACCACTTCAAAGCTGGCTGCGCTTGTTCATCTAAGACATGGTGATTGCATGGGCGCCTGCACACCGGGGCCCGATTACCCGGCATTGAAAGTTACCGGTAATCCGAATCCTTCTTACAGCAACTTTTTACTCACCGTTAAGAATGGCAATCCCAGCCAGCCCGTAACCGTAAAAGTATACAATGCGCTCGGCGGCTTTATTGAGCAACGCCAAAACCTGCAGGTAGGTCAATCAATTCGTATGGGACAAACCTACAGGCTAGGATTGTATTATTTTGAGTTTACGCAGGGGTTAGATAAAGAAGTACTGTTGCTGTTAAAATTATAATGCATCATACCCCATCAGTAGGTAGTGATAGTGTAAAAAGGGATTGTCGCGGCGATGATCCTTTTTTTATTCTACTTAGCCGTATCAAGCGGATAAGCCGTTTCCGATTTTCCTTCAGACAGCACGAAATAGGTTTGAACCGATCCTATATTAGGAAGGGTAGAAAGTTTATTCATCAAAAAGTCGTTGTATTCTTTCATATCGCGGATGGCAATTTTAAGCAGAAAGTCGAAATTGCCGGTAAGGCGGTAACACTCCATTACCTCTTTTATCTTCACGCTTTTTTGTTCAAAGGTGCGCAGCGACGATTGGGTATGTTCGCGCAGTTGAACGCTGGTAAAGGCGATCAGTCCTTTTCCAACCTTGTCCCTGTCCAGGATGGCTACATACCTTTTTATATAACCAGCTTCCTCCAGTTTTTTTATGCGCACCGAAACAGGAGTTATGGTAAGACCCAGTTTATCAGCCAACTCCTTGGTGGTAACCCGGGCATCGTGTTGTAAAAGGTCCAATATCTGGGTGTCTATTGGGTCAAGTCCTTCCATATAATAGTTTTTTTTGCTTTGATGGGGCAAATTATGAGGCTGAAACTACATAAAGTCTGTTAGTATGGATTAAAAATAGTTCTTTTTGCTAACAAATATCAATGTATTGCTACTTAATTCTATTTAATACACCTTTGTGTAGGTTTTATTCGCACATCAAGCTAAAATAATAGAGAATATGTCTTGCCTGTCATTATCAGATTCCCAACGGTTGCAAACCTATATGCAAAAAGCAAAGGAGCGGTCCAAACACTTTATAGGTTACCCCATTGCCCAGGATTTTGATTATTCAGAATTGTTCCCCTTGTTTAATTTACCACTCAACAATGTGGGCGACCCTGTTGTAGAGTCAACGTATGATTTGAACTCCCGCTCGCTGGAGCAGGAGGTGGTGGAATATTTTTCCGCGTTGTTTAAAGCGCCGGTTGGTAACTCCTGGGGGTATGTAACCAATGGCGGGTCTGAAGGGAATTTGTATGGCTTGTATGTTGCCCGCGAATTATACAGCAATGGCATTGTTTATTATTCCGAAGCTACGCATTACAGCGTGCAAAAGAATATTCAGTTGTTGAATCTGAAGAGTATAGTAATAAGAACAAAGTCGAATGGCGAGATGGATTATGATGACCTGCGCGATATGATCCGCATGCACCGCGATCAGCCAGTTATTGTACTGGCTAATATCGGCACCACAATGACGGAAGCAAAAGATGATTTAGGTATCATTCAGGACATCTTTCGTAAACTGGCCATCAAAGACCATTATATACATTGCGATGCTGCCCTGGCAGGGGTATACAGCGCGCTGCTGAACTTGAAACCCGGATTTGATTTTGCGCATGGCTGCGATAGCCTGGCCATAAGCGGACATAAATTTATTGGTTCACCCATTCCCTGCGGATTGGTGCTGGTAAAAAAGAATTACAAAGAACGCATTGGTAAAGTGATCCCTTACATTGGAACAATTGATACCACTATTTCAGGCAGTCGCAACGGACACAGCCCCGTATTTCTGTGGTATGCAATCAAAAAACTGGGGAGTGAAGGGTTGAAGCAACGCGCCATTGAAGCCCTGGAAGTGGCCGAATACACGGTAAACCGGTTTAAACAATTGGGTATTGAGGCCTGGCGAAACGAAAATGCGTTGACCGTGGTATTTCCCGAACCGCCGTTGCTCCTGCGTATTAAATGGCAATTGGCCAGCGAAAACGGGAGGAGCCATATCATTTGTATGCCGGGTGTGGGTAAGGAGAAGATAAACGAATTTATGGATGAGCTTGAACAACATTTACAATACAATCATGAGCAGTATAGCCACTGTTAAAACAATCATCCGCCAACTGGCGGATGTTTTTTTTAATGCCGGTTCAGGATAAATCAGGATGGTTGCTAGTGGAGCGATCAATAGCTTTAATGTTTCAAAATAACGATAACGAAAAGCTTGTATATGCTTCATTTCTTAATTGCTTTTGCCCTTCAGGTAAATCCACCCAAAGACACCCTCCCTGCTACAGTTATTATTCCGGCCTCCGACTTCCTCGACGATCAGCCAAAAGGCAACATTATAGTGAGTGCCGAGGCGCAGCATGTTGACTGGTTATATAATAATACCGGCCTTGTGTTGAATTCAGAAACCAATTTGTTAAAGCGGATCACGATCCCGGAGGATGGTACTTATCATTTATTTGTTCGCAGTATCGGGCAAAAAGGAAGCAGTTTTCGGGTGTCCATTAATAATACGGTAACAAAGGAGGAGTTTGGCGATACGGTTTTGTCGTGGAAGCGGGGTGGCGATTTCAATTTGAAAAAAGGTATTGCAGACTTAAAGATCACCCGTATTGATCCCGGAGCGGTAGTTGATGTGCTGGCGCTTTCAAAAAATACATCCCTGAAAGCAGAAGACCTGGCGCCGTTTCAACTGGCTAAGGATGTGCAGTTGCTGAAAGAATACAAAATACCACCTTCCAGCGATGTTAAATTTGGCGATGTAGATGGCGATGGAAAAACTGATTTTATGGTGCTGGAGCGCGATTTTTCAGCCCATGTATTCAATAACAGCGGCAGGCAATTGTGGGAGTGGAAGGCGCCTGAGGAATATACCAAAGAAAGAGCGGAGTTTGAAGCGCCTGGTGTGTTATGGGATTTTGATCACGATGGCAAAGCAGAAGTAGTGCACTGGCGGTATGCCGATAATAAAGAGTGGCTGGTAATGGCAGATGGCGCCACCGGAAAAATAAAAAAACAGATTCCCTGGCCAACACGACCGCTGCCACATGTATACAATAATTTCCGGCTGGCTATTGCAAAATTAACAGCAGGTGCGCCGAACGAATTGGTAGCTTATACTGATATGGGCGGCACTATTAACATCAACGCTTATAACAGTAACCTGGACGAACTGTGGTCACGTACGGAGAGCAGAAAGAAAGATCATTACGGACATTACATTTATCCCATTGACTTGAACAAAGAT
>CBIMFG010000547.1:0-4382 GCA_966243125.1 uncultured Niastella sp. | reverse complement strand
TTGCCTTCCGGGTTTTTAGTTTTCCCTATGGGTTTTCCGATTTCCTTGTGGGCTTTCGATTTTCTTGCCGGGTTTTGTGATTTCCTGTTGGGTTTTGTTATTTCCTTAAAGGAGTTGTTTTTTCCCGATGGAAACCGCCATTTCCTGCCGGGTATTGCTATTTCCTGCCAGGGTCAGGTTTTGTAAATAGTCACATAACAACCTTGCTGATCCCAATTAAACTTTAAGATTTATCTTTGCTAACGCGCTCCACTATCCTCCTGCAGCAATACCCGCTGCGCACTAAAATTAGAAAACTCCGGAAGGCAAAAAGGGAAGCAGACAATTTATTAAATCAAAGCACTTATGCAAAAAACTATTGGGTACGCCTGCGTACTACTGTTATTCGTTATTTCCTGTAATGACAAAGATTCACCGATCGACACCCCAACCGATCCGGTAAAAAAATGCCGCTTGGTAAAACTGATACAGGGTACGCATAATGGCGGCGTAAATGACACCACGTTTAATTTTTACTACAATGCCACCGGTAAATTGAATATGGTTACCGGAGGCCAAGCCGGTATAAACGTTGATACCTCGTTAATAACGTATAATGATTCGGGAAAGCTGGTAAAGGTTATACCGCCCCGCTTTATTCATGGAACAACCTTTACCTATACCAGCAAAGGCTTGTTGAGTGAGATAAATTACCGCAGCTTTGACTACATGAAGATGCGTTTTGTGTACAACGGTTCTTCTACCCTGCCCGATAAGGCCGTAATATATACCCTGACTGGTGCCGATGGTACCCCCAAAGACAGTAGCGAGTACCGCTACACGTCACAAAACGGCAACATAATTTCCAAGGAAATTTTTAATAGCAAGGGAGTTTCATTGGCCAAAAGTATTTTCGAGTACGACACCATTCCTAATTTGAATACAGACCTGACTCTGATCAGCCTGAATGATCAGGCATTGGGGTTGTATGATGAAGTTTTTTACTTCAATAAAAACCTGGTCAAAAAAAATGCCTACACCGACCCTAGCAAGCATACTTACACTTACAATGTGAGTTATAAACTGGATTCAGGCAAAGTAGTACAAAGTTTTACTTACAACGAACAAAACCCACAGCCCTCCTCTACCCGCAATTATTTTTGGGAGTGTCAGTAAAAATAAAAGCGTCCCTGTTTAGCCGGGACGCTTTTGTAATATAATCGCTCTACAGCTTATTTAGAAGCAGTTCCCTGCCCTTTCTTATACGCATCTACCCCACACTCCAGCCACTGTGCAAATTCCTTTGCACTGGGCGTATAGCCTTTTGTTTTGGTCAGAATTTTCTGATCGGGACTAATGATCGCATACTGGGGTTGTGCTACTGCATCAAAGTTCTCTGACTGAAAAGTAGCCCACTTATCCCCTACCGTAATGATCTTCTTTTGCGAACCGGTTTTAGTAGTGAAATCAACCTGTTGCGTAGCAGGTAAAGTTCTTCTTTCATCAACATACAGCGATACAATGATGAATTTATCTTTTATCAGTTCACCTACTTTTTCATCGGTCCATACATTCTCTTCCATGCGGCGACAGTTTACGCAAGCCCAGCCGGTAAAGTCCAGTAGCACGGGTTTGTTTTCCTTTTTAGCCCGCGCCAATGCTTCCTGGTAATCATTCCGCAAGGGTTCAATTCCTTTTTCACAATTAACCGGGTTCTTGTACAAACTATAACAAAGTGGTGGCGGAAATCCACTGATCAAACTCAGGTTGGCGCTGTGTGTATTGGTAAGACCGGGTATAACATACAACGTGGCCGCACTGAACAGCACAATAAACGCGATCCTTGTTTTGCTAAGCTTCTTAACGGGGCTGTCGTGCGGGAATTTGATCTTACCCAACAGGTACAACACGATCAAAATGCCCACTATTACCCATATACCAATGAATACTTCTCTTTTTAAAATGCCCCATTGTTTTACCAGGTCGGCATTCGACAAAAACTTCACGGCCATGGCCAGCTCCAGAAAACCCAATACCACTTTTACACTGCCCAACCAGCCACCGGCTTTGGGTAACGATTGCAGCCAACCCGGGAACATGGCAAATAAAGCAAACGGCAGCGCCAAGGCAAGGCCAAAACCTGCCAGGCCTACTGTTAACGGCCAGGCGCCTTCAGCGGCTGTACCAGCCAGTAATGAGCCCAGAATAGGTCCGGTACAAGAAAATGAAACAATGGCCAGGGTCATTGCCATAAAGAAGATACCACCCATACTGCTCATGCCCGATTTGGAATCAATTTTATTGGCGAGCCCGCTGGGCAAACCAATTTCAAAATAACCAAAGAACGAAATGGCAAAGAACACAAATATGAGGAAGAAAAAGATGTTGAGCCAGATGTTGGTACTGATGTTATTGAGGATCTCGGGGTTTACACCACTCACCAAATGGAAAGGGATACTCAGCAACACATATATCAAAAAGATAGACAACCCGTAGAGGATTGCATTGGAAATTCCTTTCTTTTTGTCTTTCGACTGTTTGGTAAAAAATGATACCGTTAATGGGATCAACGGGAACACACAAGGGGTAAATAAAGCTATGAAGCCACCGAGCATACCCAGGAAGAAAATACTAAGCATTCCCTTATCACCGGTACTATCGTCGCCACAACCGCTTACCGGATGCTTCAGATCGAATGACTGTACCCTGATGTCATCTTTTGCAGTTACACCACCTTCGAGTGGTACTGAAAAAGCATAAGCATTCAAGGGATAAAACTCATCACCCTTTCCATAGGTATAGCGAAAAGTACCTAATAAATTCGCCGGCACATCGCCGGTAAAAGTTATCGTTACGGTAAAAGCCGCTTTGCCTTCGTAGATCTTAAAAGAAGCGTTGTCAAAAATGGGATTTTTGAAAGCTTTGTTATCGCCGGTTTCTTTAAAAGGTTTTGTTATTTGAATGGAAGAGTCGGCTAATTCCAATTCCGATGCGTTTACATCGCTGATCACTTCATTGGCGCCGTATAATTGCCATTTAGGGCTGCCGGTTGTTGTGAAAGTTAGTTCGTATACCTTGTCCTGTATTTTTTTACCGGATACTTCCCATTGATAAGCACTTGAATCCTGGCCTTTAACCACAGTGGAGTTAATAAAGAGCAGCACCATTAAACTCCATAGAAAATGTTTCATAAAACAGATACTGGTTGAATTAAAAAAAACAAACGAGTTCTTTAGATAAGAACCCGTTTTTATCATTTGTTAACTTACTACATTATACAGAATTAGCCACCGATGGCAACAGAGAATGTTGTTTCAGCTGGTGGTAAACATTTTTCATCGTTACAAACCATGTATTCTACTTTACCGGCTACATTGGTTTTTGCTGCTGACTTGGTTTTTACTGTCTGTACAAATTCAACCTTGTTTTCGTAATAATGCACTTCACCACCCCACACTTCTTCGTTCTTTTTAATCAGCTTTCCAGTCTCCTTTGGTGTACCATCAAAAGTAACCAGTGGATTTTTAGTAAAAGTAAAAGCAGTAGGTATAGGTCCGTCTACGCCTACATTTTGAGAATAAATATGCCAGTTGCCAGTGACAGTAGCTGTCGCGCGCACTTCATATGTTTTATCGGCAATTTTCTTGCTTGAAAATGTCCACTTAACCTGAGTACTTGACTGTGCAAATGACACAGCACTAATCATTACCAAAAGGGCGAGCAGGGTTACCTTCATGTTGTTTTTGTTTACTTATTAAAACAGTTTACCTGTTCCAAAAGTCTAAAAGAAAATCTTAATAATTCTCTAAAAATTTACCAACGCAGCTTTTTGATTGGCAACGGCATGGGCGCCAAGTATCAATGACTCTAAAACAATGCGGCCATCGGTATTTCCCAGCGAATCATTGGTAGCTCTTTCAGGGTGTGGCATCATGCCAAACACATTGCGTCCTTCATTACATATTCCAGCGATATTGCGAGTGGCGCCATTAGGATTGCTGAGCTGTGTAAGCTCACCGTTCTCGTTGCAATAACAATATATTACCTGGTTATTTTTCTCCAGTTTATCTAATGTAGCTTCATCGGCAAAATATCTTCCTTCGCCATGGGCAATAGGAATTTTCAGTGCCTTATCAGATCCTACGCCTTTAATGTATACGTTCTTACAAATAAACTGTTGATTGGCATTGCGTAATAATGCGCCGGGCAATAAATGCGCCTCACATAATATTTGAAAGCCATTACAAACCCCCAGCACCTTGCCGCCTTTATTGGCAAACTCAATCACACTTTGCATAATAGGGCTGAACCGGGCAACGGCGCCTGTACGCAGGTAATCGCCATAAGAAAAACCACCTGGCAGTACAATACAATCGTCTGTAGTGAACATGCTGAGGTCTTTT
>CBIMFG010000546.1:0-4389 GCA_966243125.1 uncultured Niastella sp. | reverse complement strand
ATCATAATTTCTACCAACGACAAACTGCTGATGATAAAGATCTGCGACAATGGCGTGGGTATTGACGCAGATAAACTGCGCCGTTTTGGAAACGGCCTTAGCAATATGCGCCGCCGCATGGAAAGTATTGACGGTTCTTTCAGTATTGAATCAAAAATTGAAACTGAGAAGAATTGCGTGCTTACGTTTGAAGCGCCGATCTAGTTCCAAGTTCAGAGTTCAGATTTCTTTGTTCTGAGTTCTTAGTTTTAGGTTTTCGATTTTTCATTTCTCTGGTCTTAATTCATCATTCTTCATTTCCCTTTCAAAACTCCGAGAAACAGAAATACCCATCCTACGATAAAGAACACTCCACCTATAGGTGTAATAGCTCCTATGCCACGCAGGCCAACTGTTTTGGTGGCTTGTAATGCGGTTAATGCGTATAATGAACCGGAGAAAAGAATAATACCAATGATGAAGCACATACCTGCGTATTGCAGATTCTTGCCGGGAAAGTTTCCAAATAAGATGGCTACTGCTAATAAGGCAAATACATGGTAGAATTGATAACGCACCCCGGTTTCAAAAGTAGTAACGGTTTCGGGCGGTACCATTTTCTTCAATGCGTGTGCACCAAATGCGCCAAGGGCAACGGCCAGTGCGCCTAAAATGGCGGCCGTTTGCAAAAAAGCTTTATGCATGTAATACGGTTTGAATAAAGTCATTCATAGAGATGGCATCTTCCTTATTAATAATTACATCGGCCTGCTCATAATACATGCGGCGTTCGTTGACTTTACGAATGATGTAATGTTTCAGGTCTTCGTCGTCCAGATCTTTCAGTAATGGCCGTTGTACGCGCTCTTTCAACAACCGGTGCAGCAATACATCAACGGATGTATTAAGCCATACTACGGTGCCATACTTTTTCATGAATTCGATGTTGTTAAAAAAACAGGGCGTGCCGCCGCCACAGGATAATACCATGTTGGTGTTTTCATCAACTATCTTTTCCAGCACTAATTTTTCCTTGTTGCGAAAGTATTCTTCGCCCGATTCGGCAAAGATATCAGTGATGCTTCGCTTTTCTTCGTCAACGATCACTTCGTCAAGATCATAGAACGGTAAACTTAACTTTTGCGCCACCTGTTTTCCCCAATGTGTTTTTCCGGAACCCATGAAACCGATTAAGAATATCCTCATTACGTCGCAAGTTATTTAAAAGCGTTGAAACCAGTTACATCCATACCAGTGATCAGCAAATGTATGTCATGTGTGCCTTCGTAGGTAATAACACTTTCAATATTCATCATATGGCGCATGACGGAGTATTCGCCGGTAATGCCGGCGCCACCCAGCATTTGCCGCGCCTCACGGGCAATATTGGCTGCAATTTCGCACCCATTGCGTTTGGCCATGCTTACCTGTTGCGGGTTACACTTGCCCTCATTCATTAAAACGCCCAGCCGCCAGTTTAAGAGCTGCGCCTTGGTAATTTCGGTGATCATTTCAGCCAGCTTTTTTTGTTGCAGCTGAAAAGCGCCAATGGGCCTATCAAACTGCTCGCGCTCTTTGGAATAGCGCAATGCTGTATCGTAGCAATCCATGGCCGCCCCTACCACGCCCCAGGCTATGCCATAGCGGGCTTTGGTTAAACAGCTCAATGGTCCTTTTAAGCCTTTTACATTGGGTAGAATATTTTCTTTGGGCACTTTTACATTGTCAAAAACCAGTTCACCGGTTGCTGAAGCCCGCAAGCTCCATTTATTATGCGTGAGGGGCGCTGTAAAGCCCTTCATGCCTCTTTCCAGGATCAACCCACGCACTTCACCCTGTTCGTCTTTGGCCCACACAATGGCCACTTTTGCATAGGGCGCATTGCTGATCCACATTTTGGCGCCGTTGAGTATTACATGGTCGCCGGCATCGGTAAAATGGGTGATCATACTGCCGGGATCGCTGCCATGGTCGGGCTCAGTAAGGCCAAAACAACCCAGCCATTCGCCATTGGCCAGCTTGGGCAGGTATTTGCGCCGCTGGTCTTCACTGCCGTATTCAAAAATGGGGAACATTACCAGCGAACCCTGTACCGAGGCGGTGGAACGTACGCCGCTATCGCCCCGCTCCAGTTCCTGCATCATTAACCCATAACTGATATAATCTAACCCGCCACCACCGTATTCAACGGGAATGGTAGGGCCAAAACAACCGAGCTCGCCCATTTGCTGAACGATCTGTTCGGGGAACTCCGCCTTTTGGGCAAAATCCTCAATAATGGGGGATATCTCTCTTTTTACGTAATTGCGAACAGATTCTCTGACAAGTTTCTGTTCGTCGGTCAATAGCTCATCCAATAAGAAATAATCCGGGCTGGTGAACAAATCGGTTCTGGTACCCATGACTAAACTGATTTTTCGGTGTTACGCTAAAAGTAAGAAAAACGAGGCAAGTTTGTGGTTTATAGTTTGGAGTTTGTGGTTCTTTTATTTCTGAAGCCTGCCAAAACAGTAATTACCCTCCTGGCTGATAATGAGCGGATTGAGATTATTCGGGTATCCCGAACCGCGGCAGCAACCTCAAACCATAAACCACAAACTACAAACCAATTATGCGAGCCATGCAACATAGTGATTCCCGTCATGTCTCTTATATAAACAACCTTAAACGATTCATTTTGGAGCTGACTGCAAACATCATCCGGGATGAACTGGTAGAACGGTGTAAACAGGGCGATGCCCAAAGTTTTCAAACGTTGTACCGGAAATATTCCAAAGCTATGTTTAACACCAGTTTACGCATTGTAAACAATACAGCCGACGCTGAGGATGTGCTGCAGGAGTCGTTCCTGGACGCATTTCGCTCCCTGCATGACTTTCATTTCCGCAGCACCTTTGGGGCCTGGCTTAAAAGGATCGTGATCAATAAATCGATCAACATTTTGCGTAAACGGCGAAATGACCTGGTTGATATGGAAAGCACCGAACTGCAGGCGGTTACAGATGAGGAGGCTGTAAATGAAGAAGAGATAAAATACCGGGTGGAAGAAGTTAAAAAAATGATCACCCGGCTGCCCGATGGCTATCGAACGGTGCTGAGCCTGTACCTGCTGGAAGGGTACGACCATGAAGAAATTTCACAGATATTGAACATATCGCATAACACGGTACGTACCCAGTACGTACGCGCCAAACAAAAACTGCTGTATTTAATTAAACAAGGAGTGTGATATATGAGTAAAGGTTTAGAGCAATTTATTCGTGACAACCGCGACCAGTTTGATTCGGATGAACCCAGTGAACGCATTTGGAAAAAACTGGAACAGGACCTTACTGATGAGCAACAAAACAAACAACAACAAAAAAGCAAGAGACAGCAAACACTTGTACTAACCATTTTTCGCTGGAGCGCGGCAGCCGCCATACTAATACTGGCCGGCGTAGGTATTTTCTCCCTGTTAAATAACCGTTCATCCGGAGGAGGCATTGTAAAAAACCAACCCGTTATTACTGATACACCCGGTGTAAATGATCAACTGTTGAAAGAGATAAATCCCGGTTATGCCAAAGAGGTATCACAATTTACCCGGCTGATTGAGGTGAAGCAAAACGAATTGAAAGCAATTGAAAAAGAAAATCCCAACCTGTATAAAAAGTTTGTTACTGGTATTGATAAACTCGACAGCTCGTACAACGCGTTGAAAAATGAGCTGCCGGAAAATCCTAACCGTGAACAATTGTTGGAAGCTATGATTGAGAACTTAAGGCTGCAGACTGAAATACTCAATCAGCAATTAAGCATCATTAATCAAATCAAAGCATCAAAAAGCAACAAACATGAAAGTAACTCTAAAAAGGCATAGGCTCCCTTTATTTTTTACACTCCTACTATTGACGACGCAGGTATTTGCGGAGGTACCTTTGGTTGAAAAAAAGAAAACCTACAACAAATCCTACACCGTAAGCAACAGTGATAAAATTTCATTGACCAACCAGTTTGGTGAAATGAAAATAAACACCTGGGATAAAAATGAAGTGAGTGTTTCGGTAACCATTACCGCCGAAGCCAACACCGACGAAAAAGCCCAGTCCATTCTTGATAACATCAGTATTGAAGATGGTAAGAACGCCGACGGGGTATTCTTCAAAACAAAGTTTAATAAAAACAAAGACAATCAAAATTGGAACAAAGGTGAAAAGCAGGGCTTTCATATTGACTATGTGGTAAATGTTCCTGCACGCAATCCTTTACAGGCAAAGAATGAATTTGGCCCTATGACCATTGGCGATTATAATGGTGAAGTAACGCTGGAAAGCAAATTCGGCAGCCTTACTGCCGGCAAGCTGAACAATGCCCAAAAAGTGGTGATCGAATTTGGCAAGGGCACTATTGGCAGCATCAACAACGGCA
>CBIMFG010000545.1:0-4394 GCA_966243125.1 uncultured Niastella sp. | reverse complement strand
AGTGGTGAGTAGTGAGTGGTGAGTAGTGAGTAGTGAGTAGTGAGTAGTGAGTGGGCTCGCTATTATTCAAACATTATGAGTAATGGCGAGCTAACTCACCACTGACAACTCACCACTCACAACCCATACTCCTCAATCTTCCGGTATAAAGTAGTCAACCCTATACCCAACAAAACCGCCGTCTTCGTTTTATTCCCATTTGTATGGCGTAGTACTTTTTGAATATGATCTTTCTCTACGCTGGCCAGCGTAAGGTTGGAGGAGCCTTTGTCTTGTTTCTGAATATCAAAAGGCAGGTGTTCGGGTAAGATGGTATCGCCTTCGGCCATAATGGAGGCTCGTTCCAGCACATTTCGTAATTCGCGGATATTTCCTTTCCAACTATGTCGCTGCAACAACTGCAAGGCTTCTTTTTGGAGTTGTAAAAACGGGCGGTTTTCTTTGGCAGCATAATAAGCCAGAAAATGACTGGCCAGGGCCGGAAGATCTTCTGTATGGTCGCGCAAAGCCGGCAACGAAATAGTAAATACATTCAACCGGTAATACAGGTCTTCCCGGAAGGAGCCCTCCTCCACCATTTTATTCAGGTTTCTGTGAGTAGCCGCAATAATGCGCACGTTTACTTTGGTGGTTTTTACATCACCCAGTTTTATAAATTCGCCATTTTCAATTACCCGTAGCAGTTTGGCCTGCAGGTCAATGTTCATTTCCCCAATCTCATCCAGGAACAGGGTGCCGCCATCGGCCACTTCAACCAATCCTTTTTTGTCTTTATTGGCGCCGGTAAAAGCGCCGGCTTTATGACCGAACAACTCACCTTCCAACAGGTCTTTGGCAAAAGCACTGCAGTTGATGGCTACAATTGCTTTATCACTCCGCTTGCTGTTGGCATGAATGGCATTGGCAAATACTTCTTTACCCGTACCCGTTTCGCCCAATAATAATACGTTGGTGCTGGTGGGCGCAATACGCTGCGCCAGTTGTACGGCTTGTTTTATGAGGGTGCTTTGCCCAATAATATCATTAAAGGTAAAAGCGCCTTTATCCTTGATCCTGATGGCCGATTTCTTTTGCGCATTTGCTTTATCAAACGCCTGGTACAGCAAGGGTACAATACGATCGTTGTCGTTGCCCTTGGTAATATAATCGAATGCGCCGTTTTTGATAGCCTGCACACCATCGGGAATATTTCCGAAGGCGGTTAATAAGATGATCTCGATGAGGGGATATTTTTCCTTAAATTCTTTCACAAAACGAACGCCATCGCCGTCTGGCAGTTTAACATCGCACAACACAATGTCGGGTTCATTTTTCGCCAGCTGTGCCCAGGCAGCTTTGAGCGTGCCGGCCTGTTCAACGGTAAAACCTTCCAGTGAAATAATACGGCTTAATAATTTTCGCAGCTGCTCTTCATCATCAATGAGTAAAATATTACCAGGCATAAAAAGATTTGATGCCCAAAGGTAGTATGCAAAAAACGAAAAAGCCCCGACAATGAAGTCGGGGCCCTTATATACCTATGAAGACTATTTTCTTTTTAATGCGTATTGTTTGCTCTTTTCATTCGCACCGTGTCATATACTATATATTCAATATCGTACCATGCCAAAGAAATCGGAAACCTATAAATTAACCCACCATGGCAAAACCGGCCATTAACTAATGGTTTTCAATTACTTGAACCCGAATTGGAAGAATGAAAATAAATCATTTAAAGCAGAATTATTAGCGTAGGACTACGCAAATTTGTTTCAAAACAGGAATTAACACTTTTTTTTGGGAAAGAAAATCACCAATCACCACTAGTCTTTTCAGTTATATACCCCAGATTTGCCTTTTCCCGGCCCTTACGACGTGTGGGGTGTACCTGGTTTCTTATTATTTTTGACCATCAATACCAATCAATGAGCATAACCCTGATCATTATTATTATTACAGTCCTGGTTTCCATTACAGCGTTTTCAAATGATAAAGTTTTTAATGATTTTATTTTTGACCCGCCAGCTGTTACCTACGATAAACAATGGTACCGTTTTTTTACCTGCGGACTGATTCATGCCGATTATGGCCACCTCATATTTAATATGTATGCATTTTATATGTTTGGCGAAAGCGTTGAACGTAGTTTTATGCTGGTGTTTCAGGAGAAAGGAAAACTGCTTTACCTGATATTATATATTACGGCATTGTTTGCCTGTTTAGTGCCTACCTATTTAAAAAACCGCACCAATGGTCAATACAGAAGCCTGGGCGCTTCCGGTGCTATTTCAGCAGTGATCTTTGCTTATATCATTTTAAATCCATTGCAGAAAATAGGGTTGATCTTTGTGCCAGGCTTTGGCATTCCTGCTTTTGTTTTTGGATTCCTGTACCTGGTAATCTCTTCTTTCCTTGATAAACGGGGCGGCGGTCGCGTAAATCACTCAGCCCACATTTTTGGTGCGCTGTATGGTATTGCATTTCTATTTGTAACCAGTTATCTACTGTCTGAGTATAATGTACTGGAGGAGTTCATCCTGAAAATACGGGCGTATGCTAGCTATTTTTCGTAAGCAGGATCCGCAGAACCTGTTTTGTTGATTCGGTAATTTTAAACCGGTCATCGATACGAAGCCCCACTATCCACAGGATCTTCTTATTGCTTTCGAGCACCCATACTTTTTCTTTATCGGTCATAGATAACTTTTGATCGATAAGGAAACGGGCGAGTTTTTTCTTCTTTTTTAACCCGAGCGGATAAAAATAATCGCCCTTTTTCCACTTGCGAAGCAACAGGGGAAATTGCAGGGTGCTGTGATCTATTAAAGCTATTGCAGGGTCGTTGACCAACTGAACGTTCTTGTTTTTTAATTGTTCCAATGCCAACGCACCGTTTTCGAATACAATGCGGTCTTCATCGGCATCTATAACCAGGGTTTGAGCCTGTTCGGCCTGCGCCTTAGCAATAATAAGCCAGCGCCTGTTTTTAATAATGCGGTGGGTGGCAGATTGTACATAGCGGCCCGATTCACTTCCCAGCAATTTGATCACTTCTTCTACCTGTGCGGAGGAAAAACCAAATTCCTTAATGATCTCGTACACGATGGCCTGCAGGGGTTCTGATTTTTGCAATTTCAGTACAGGAATATGTACTTCTTCGCCTTTATATTCCAACAGCTTCTTCTTATGTAAGGCAAGGGCTTGTTCGTACAATTGTTCCATATCGGCAAAGCGGCGCAGGTTGCTGGCCAGGTTATTTTCTGCTTCGGGATAAATATGCTGCACCATCGGAATAAGCTGGTTGCGGAAATAATTCCGGGAATATTTGTCCAACGCGTTTGAACTGTCTTCAACCCAACTCAACTGGTGTTCTGTAGCAAATTGTTTCAACTCCTGTTTGCGGGCGAACAACAAAGGCCGTACAATATAACCTTGTTTGGGCAACATACCCCGCAAACCATGGATGCCGGTGCCTCTGAAAAAATGCATCAGCATGGTTTCTATGTTATCATCGAGATGATGTGCTGTTAAAAGCCAGTTCTTTGTTCTTAGTTCTTTGTTCTCAATTCTTAGTTGTTCTTCGAACCAGGTGTACCTCAAGTCCCGCGCTGCCTCTTGTATAGACAATTTATTCTTCTCAGCGTATTCCGCCGTATCAAATTCTTTTTTTAAAAAAGGCACCTTATAACTTTGGGCAAGCTGTTGTACAAAAGCCGCATCACGCTCACTTTCGGCGCCTCTTAGTTTAAAGTTGCAATGTGCAATAATGAAGGTATAGCCAGCCTGTTTGCACAATTCGCACAATACAACCGAATCAATACCGCCACTCACGGACAGTAGTAAGGTATCGTTCCTTGAAAAAAGATGATGATCGGAAACATATTGTTGAAATCGCAACAGAAGGTTCATGTAGTGAATTAAGATTTAGCTGAAAGCCATAAGCTTAAAGCCTAAAGCAAATACAAAGCACACTGGCCATTTTTAAAAGGTCAACTCCTCGTGCGCGCTTCGCAGCTCACCAAACGCATGGTTATCCCCTGCTTTTTTAGCGGCTTCCATTCCCTTTTCATACCATTGAATGGCCGCGTTAGTGTCACCTATACGCTCTAGTAATTTAGCCAAATGGTAATAAGAACCGATATAACCGGGGTCTTGTGTAAGTATTTCCTCAAAAATTTCCCGGGCTGTTTTATCGTCCTCCATTTTTACGTATTCCAATGCCAGCGCATGTTTCAGAAAACTATCGCGGGGGTTGGCCTGCAAAAATTCCTTCAGTTTAATTATTCGGTCCATTATCCCTCAATTAAAAAAAGAATAAAATATCAAAATGTATCTTTATGGCACTTATATTTGTATACATGATGGTTGCATAAACAACCAATGAACCAATAAATCATTTGCCAATGAAGATATTA
>CBIMFG010000544.1:0-4395 GCA_966243125.1 uncultured Niastella sp. | reverse complement strand
ATTATTGACAGGGTGCGCGAGAAATATCCTAACGTAAAAATAATTTTGGCCGGCATGCAGGTGCCCCCCAATATGGGCCGTAATTATACTACTGCTTTCAAAGTGGTGTTTCAACACCTGGCTGCTAATAATCACATAGACCTGATTCCCTTTTTGCTCGAAAATGTGGGGGGCATCACGCATTTAAACCAGAGTGATGGCATTCACCCTAACCCCGAAGGACATAAGATTGTAGCGGAAAATGTATGGAGCGTGTTGCATGGTATGTTGTAAGCCTTTTGTCGTGTATCTTGCAGTGCTGACTTCTGAATGTTAAAAACCTTTACAAGTGACAACAACCCTGGCAAAATTACCGGTATCAAAAAATCCACGTGTAGTAATTGTAGGCGGCGGATTTGCGGGAACTGAACTGGCGAAAAAATTATCGAAGGCTCCCTTGCAGGTAGTACTTATTGATAAGAACAATTATTATACTTTTCAACCTTTACTGTACCAGGTGGCAACCGCCGGGTTAAATGCACCTTCTATTGTATACCCTTACCGAAAAATTCTGGAGAAGGGAGATGATACTTTTTTCCGGCTGGCTGAAGTAGAATCGGTTGACCCGGTTAAACGCATCATTGAAACAAGCATTGGTTTAGTGAACTATGATTACCTGGTAATTGCGACAGGCGCCACCACCAACTATTATGGCAATGAGCAGATAGAAAAACATGCCATAGCCATGAAGAGTGTGGAAGATGCGCTGATGTTACGGAATACCATCCTGTGCAATTTTGAAAAAGCGTTACAAATAGGCGATGAAGAACAGTTGAACAGTTTGATGGATTTTGTAATTGTAGGCGGCGGCCCTACCGGTGTTGAAATTGCCGGCGCATTAAGTGAACTGCGCAAACACGTATTTCCGAAAGATTACAAGGAGCTGGATTTTATAAAGATGGATATCCACCTTATTCAAAGTGGAGATCATATTTTAAAGGGTATGTCGCACGAGGCTTCAACAGAGGCATTGGAGTACCTGAAGAAAGCGGGTGTAAAGGTATGGTTAAACCGCCGGGTGAAATCATTTGACGGGTACGCGGTGCTGTTAGACAATGGCGAAAAGCTGTGCAGCCGCACGCTTATTTGGGCAGCCGGTGTAACAGGTGCGCCCATAAGGGGATTGAAAGATGAATGTATTACCAAAGGGAACCGCCTGAAGGTAGATGTATATAACAGGGTGGAAGGATATGATAACATTTTTGCCATTGGCGATATTGCCGAAATGGCCACTCCTGAAAACCCGGATGGTTATCCGATGCTGGCCCAGCCAGCGTTACAGCAAGGCCGTTTACTGGGAGATAATTTACCTAAATTAATAGCGGGCAAACCTTTAAAACCATTTGTATATACCGATAAGGGCTCGCTGGCAACAATAGGCCGTAACAAGGCCGTGGCCGATGTAAAGATCTTTAATAAAGAAATTCGCACCCAGGGTTATTGGGCCTGGTTAATCTGGCTGTTTGTGCATTTGTTTTCTATAGTAGGTTTTAAGAACCGGCTGTTGGTGTTTATAAACTGGATCTGGAATTACCTGAGCTACGACGCTGTAACGCGGGTGATCATTGGTTCTAAAAAAGAAAATATACCAGTTGAAAAAGTAACTGATAAAGTACTGGTGTAAAATCAATAAATATTGAGGGATTATTTTACATGGCAGGACGGTTGTTTTAACCGCCCTGCTTTTTTATCCCTTTTCTAACCTACCTTTGCGGCGCAAACCGTTATCCTTACAATATTATACCCGCTGATCCGACTTACAGGAAGAAGCTGCTGATGCAGGTCGTTTTACTCAAATACATTGATAATCAGCGTTTGTTTTATAAGTATTAACTATCTCACAATAAAAATAAATGATATTCTCTGTTTATACTTTTTAGTATAGATTATCGTACCTTTGTGATCCTAAACAGAAAATAGGTCAATTCAAAAGATTTGCTATGAATAATGAGCTTAGTGCAATTGAGAAAACGGTTCTCAGTGATTACAAATATGGCTTTGTAACAGAAATTGAAGCGGATGAAGCACCTCCCGGACTAAATGAAGACACAATCCGTTTTATTTCAGCCAAAAAGAACGAACCGGAGTGGATGTTGGAATGGCGTCTGAAAGCTTATAACCACTGGCTTAAGATGCAGGAGCCAAACTGGGCTAACATTAAGTATGAACCCATTAATTATCAGGATATTAAGTATTATTCTGCCCCCAAACAGAAAAAGAAGGTGAACAGCCTTGATGAAATTGATCCTGAATTACGCAAAACATTCGAAAAGCTGGGAATTTCGCTCGATGAGCAAAAACGCCTTTCTGGTGTGGCCATCGACGCAGTTATAGACAGCGTATCAATAGGTACCACCTTTAAAGAACAACTGCTTGAGCTGGGCATTATCTTCTGCTCTATCAGTGAAGCCATTCAGGAATATCCTGATCTGGTAAAGAAATATATAGGCTCTGTTGTTCCCATTACCGATAACTATTTCTCTGCTCTGAACTCAGCTGTATTCAGCGATGGTTCATTCTGTTATATTCCCAAAGGCGTTCGTTGTCCCATGGAACTGAGCACCTACTTCCGCATCAATGCAGAAGGAACCGGTCAGTTTGAGCGTACGCTGTTGATTGCCGATGAAGGCAGCTATGTTAGCTACCTCGAGGGTTGTACAGCGCCCATTCGTGATGAAAATCAGTTACATGCTGCCGTAGTTGAACTGATTGCCCATGAAAATGCTGAGATCAAATATTCAACTGTACAAAACTGGTATCCTGGCGATAAAGATGGCAAAGGCGGTATTTACAACTTTGTAACCAAACGTGGTATTTGCGCGGGAGCACATTCAAAGATCTCCTGGACACAGGTTGAAACCGGCTCCTCAATTACCTGGAAATATCCCAGTGTAATTTTGAAAGGTGATTATTCAACAGGTGAGTTTTATTCAGTAGCTGTAACCAATAACCACCAACAGGCCGATACCGGTACCAAAATGATGCACCTGGGTAAAAACACCCGCAGCCGTATTGTATCAAAAGGTATTTCGGCAGGTGTAAGTAACAACAGTTACCGCGGTTTGGTACATGTGGGTAAGAACGCGGCTAATTCCCGTAACTTCTCACAATGCGACTCCTTATTATTAGGCGACAAATGCGGCGCGCATACCTTCCCTTATATTGAAGTAAAGAACAATTCAGCAGTAGTGGAGCATGAAGCTACTACTTCAAAAATTGGTGAAGACCAGATCTTCTATTGCAACCAGCGCGGTATTGATACCGAAACTGCCGTTGCCCTGATCATTAATGGTTTTGCCAAGGAAGTTATGAACCAGTTGCCCATGGAGTTTGCGGTGGAAGCGCAGAAGCTGCTGGCAATTAGCTTAGAGGGAAGTGTTGGTTAGTAGTTGACCAGTTAACCAGTTGACGAGTTGAACAGGAAGGCCGCGACGGCTTATAGCTTAAGGCTTGCAGCTTGAAGCTTTTATTTAAAAAAGACGTTTCACGATTAAATTATATCATTCTACTATGTTATCAATTAAAAACTTGCATGCAAGAATTGACGAGAAGCAAATTTTGAAAGGTATTAACCTCGAAATAAAACCAGGTGAAGTGCATGCCATTATGGGACCGAATGGATCTGGTAAAAGCACATTGGCGTCGGTATTGGCCGGCCGTGCAGATTATGAAGTAACTGAAGGTTCAGTTGAGTTTGCCGGTAAAGACCTGCTTGAATTATCTCCTGAAGAAAGAGCTGGTGAAGGATTGTTCCTTGCCTTTCAATACCCTGTTGAAATACCAGGTTTAAGTACTACCAACTTTATAAAAACTGCGGTGAACGAAGTACGTAAGTACCGTGGTGAAGAAGCGCTGGATGCAGTAGCTTTCCTGAAACTCATGAAAGAGAAAATGGCCCAAACCAACATTGACCAAACGTTATTGAGCCGTTCACTGAACGAAGGTTTTTCTGGTGGTGAAAAGAAAAGAAATGAAGTGTTTCAGATGGCTATGCTGCAACCCAAACTCGCTATTCTTGATGAAACCGATTCAGGTTTGGATATTGATGCCATTCGTATTGTATCAAATGGCGTGAATAAATTACGCAGCAAGGATAACGCAGTGTTGTTGGTTACCCACTATCAACGCCTGCTTGATTATATCGTTCCTGATGTTATACATGTATTGTACAACGGACGAATTGTGAAATCTGGCCCTAAAGAACTGGCGCTTGAGCTGGAAGAAAGAGGCTACGATTTTATCAAAGAACAGTTTAAAGCAGAAGCGTAATACAGTTACAAGTTACAGGTTGCAGGTTACAGGGATAACCCCTGAAACCTGCAACTTGAAACCTGAAACCTGAAACAAGATAATAAT
>CBIMFG010000543.1:0-4396 GCA_966243125.1 uncultured Niastella sp. | reverse complement strand
GTACTGCTTCCTGTATTTTAGGATGCTTTACAAAGTAAGCGCCTACCAGTTTGCCATACCAGGGCCATCCGTATTCAGTATCGCTGGCGGCATGCACACCCAAAAAACCACCGCCGGCCTTGATGTATTGCTGAAAAGCGTTTTGCTGCTCTTCATTCAATACATCGCCTGTGGTGCTCAGAAAAACAACGGCAGCATATTGCTTCAGGTTGGCATACACAAATTTTGTAGAATCGGTAGTGGTATCTACATCAAAATGATACTTTACGCCCAATTCCTGAAAGGCTTTTATGCCTGCATCAATGGATTTGTGGTGATAACCGGCTGTTTTTGAAAATACGAGGATCTTGTCTTTTGCCAGGGAAACAATGGTGAAGGATAATAAACAGAGAACGGTCAATACAAATTTCATGTGGGCAGGTGCTATCGTTTTCTTCATGTATGGTTGTTTTTTATATACTTTATCCGGTCCTGAAAGTTACATAGAAGTCGGGATAGCGGCCCGAAAAGTTGCAAGAGGTATAAGGTTTAAGGTTTAAAGTTTAAGGTGGTTGCCGCATTTTGAGGTTCGTAATTAGTTTTGAATCTCAAAATTCAGGGGCCACCTTAAACCTTATACTTTATACTTTAAACCTGCCCAGTTTGCGAGCTATACGTACTCTCAAAGATCTTATCCGCATTGCCAGCCTCAAACCCTTCCCGGCGGTGGATGCGCTGGATCTGGTCTTTGGGCAAATGCGCAAATTGCGGCAAAATGCGTCTTTCGGCAAATTCTATATAGGAGCCGGAAATGGCGTGTACTTCACCCCCGGCAAACGCTGCATCTATCATTTCGGCTACTGTAGAGCTTTGTAGCAACCCGCCATCGGGACTGGTTTTTATTTTGCCGCCGGCATTGTTCAGCTTAAATCCATTACGCTCCAGGAACTCGTTGAACCGGGCAATGGTATTGTAACCATCTTTCAGGTTATGCACGCTGATGGTAAAATGGTTGAGGTAATACCTGTTGTAAATAACCCAGGCTGCATACTCGCTTTGTGCTGCCAGGGTTTCAAAATCGGCCCAGGTAGGTAACCGCCACAACCCACTGTGCAAAAACTGATCTACCGCCGTGGCATCATCTAGGTTTATTTTATCAACGGGATCGGTAGTTACTTCGTTGGTGTAACTGGTAATGATCTGTTGTACTTCGGGCGACAAATCCTTTACGCGCAGCTCGCTGATGAAGATGCGCGGGTATTGCGGTGATGGTGGTGCATACCAATACGCATCGAGTTTCTTTTCGGGAAAATGATAAAAATCCCTTTTTTGATAGCCATAATGCAAAAAGATCTTTTCCAGAGATTGAACGCCCAATTGCGGCACCCCCATGGTGCGAAATGCAATGTGATCATTTTCAATATCAGCCGGTTGCTGTATGATATTATCCTTTATCATGGCATCAATAATGGCCGATACATCGGGTACGCGTTCTTTGTAACGTGACATTAGGCCATCCAGTACCTTTTCCAATATCATTGACATAATCCTTGTTTCGTTTGTTATATTAAGAACCGTTGCAAGTTTCAAGTTCCAGGTTACAGGGTTTTCCCTGAAACCTGCGACGTGTAACCTGAAACATTTATTTTGTACTATTACTTATTGTTCTTACCGTATAAGCTTCCATTCTTTGTTTTCAGAAACTTCTCAAAAGGTATCTCTTCCTGCTTTATAAATCCTTTTTGAGGCAATTCTTTATTGGCTACCATTTCAACTACGGCGGCTACGGAAGCAGCGGTTGTCCAGGAGATGGCGCGCCATTCCTTACCATTGATGGTAATAGGGTGATACGCCTGGTAAAATTCTTCCCGGGCCAGTTCCTGCCCTTTCCAACCTTCTACTACAGCATATACATACACCACATCTTCCCGTACGGGGGGTTTAGCTTCCGTTAATATTTGTTCAGTTAACTCCCGCTTGTCTTTCAGGATGAGCTCATATAATAAAAATCGCATCAATTTCGCATGACCGGGATAGCGGATTGTTTTGTAATTGAGTGTATCAACCTTTCCTTCCAGCGTTTCGCACAAAGTACCTAATCCGCCACTGGTGCTGAAGGCTTCAAACTCCTGCCCTTCTATATTGATGTATTCAACGCCATCTAACGAGGGTACCATTTTGCGGGTTCCATTATGGATCACTTCGGCATCATTGATGTATTCATTTATAACTCCGGCTGGCGACCAGGTAAAGGAATACGCCATTAACCCATTGGGAAAACGCGGCAGGGCGCCTACTCGTAATTCTACATCGCGCAGTTTGGTGAACCGGTGGCACAAATCGGCGCCTACAATACCAATAAAACCTGGCGCCAGTCCGCATTGCGGGGCCATCACGCCTTTAGAGGTTTCCGCCATTTTACGAATAGCACTGGTAGTGGGCACATCTTCGGTAAGATCGAAATAATGGATACCCGTTTTAAAAGCAGCTTCGGCTACCGGTAAATTCAGGTTATAAGGTAAACAAGACACTACTGCATCCTGTTTCGACAGGATATCTTCTAAAAATTTAGCGTCGGTAATGTTTCCTGTGGCTACTTTAAAGGGAACATCGGCAGGGGCCTTTTGATCAATACCGGTAACAGTAAAAATGTCATTCAGCAAAGTGGCTACCAGTGAACCCACCTTGCCCAGTCCGACAACGGCAATATGTTTCATAATTTATTTTAATTGTGAATATTAACAGTAAGATATGTGTAGTGGACGTGTTGAATACTATGGCACGTTGGCACAGGCACTTCGCAGGAAAGCGAGGTAAGAGTAGAATATTTTTACGCTGTAGTTCACTATGCGAATGTATTCAAAAAAAGCTAAACGCCAAATGCTGAACGCCGAACGCTTAATATGTAATAATTTAGGCCGATTGTTTTGTGCAAGATACATAACGCAAAAACCAGCAATTCGCTTTTACTGGTTTTTGCGTTGTGCTTTTAGCGTTCAGCGTTGAGACTGATTTTAGTTATGTTTTCTTTAATAGAAGGTATATGTGTCCAGAAGGGATAATACTTTTTCAAGGGTAAGGTCAATTGACCAACCAGAATCTTTATACTTTTTATACAGTATGGATGCCAGTTCCTGCTTTTTCTGAGGCGTGCTGTTCTTCAGGGTTGGCGGCACAATCTTCGCCTCTTCAACACTGGCCAGTTCAACCCGGGTAGCAAACCAGGTAGTATACAAGCGGGGAATGGCCAGTCCCAGTATCATGCCAGGCAAACCGGCAAAGAATTCGGGCCCGCCCTGGGGTATTATTTCCGGACAATAGAAAGCTACTACATACATGCTGTCGTGATAACGGCCAACTGCTTTGCGACATTCAAAACCGGCAATCTTTCTTACTTCATTTTCTATCTTCCATTTTATGGTATGAACACTGTCTTCAACCAAAAACTCATCGGTCAAAAACCCTTGTTTTGAAACAATCTGCCGCGTATCGAGGTTGGTGTACAGCAACGTTTCATTGGGTGGTTTGGAACCGCTTTTATAAGCAGTTGAATACGTTAACTGAATCCCCGAAAATACCAGACTGCGGTAACTGACATCAAACTCAGGCATACCTAATCCAAAATCATGTTCCGGGTAGCGATCGGCCATCATCCTTTTATTGTTCCGTTTTATTTCAAATTCAATTTTGCCACGGGTAATAAAGTCCTGCGCCTGAGTAGCTTCTGTTATCACCACACAACAAACCAATAATATGAGCAGCTGTTTCATTATTAAAACTTTAAGCTTTTTGAAAAATTCCAGGTAAGCGAGAGCATCCAGTACCGTTTTATTACAAACCGGTTCGATTCAGAAACGTTGCTACCAATTACACTGCGGGTATAACCGGTGTTGTTATTCAGAATATCATTCGCAGCTAACTGAAGAACCGCCTGGTCATTTTTCAGGAACTTCTTTCTTATAAAAGCATTCCATTGAATGGTATTGAAATTGGTGTTGAAGGAACCATTCTTTGGCTGAAAATTGAACGTGCAATCATTGGCCAGTTCCATATGCCAGGGAAGGTAATTGGTAGCATTAAGGGTATGTGTATGATTCAATGTACGGGTATTGTTTTGCCCCGCTAAATTTGACCACCCATTGCTTTGGTTCACATTGCCACGATAACTCAGGTACATTACATTCTTCCATTCCTTGCTAAGCATAACACTTGCATTAAAATTCAGATTTTCATTCTTTACCCTTAGGTCGTTCTGAATGGTATAGTTCCCACTTTTATTCGCACCCAAAGTTATAGTTGTATTCAAATTATACTTTTTGATCATCCAGTTGTATGTGGAAGTTAAATTCAGTGCCGGAATACTGTTTAGGTTAATGTACCGGGTAGTAGTACGGTTTTGTGAATCAATAGCGGCGCT
>CBIMFG010000542.1:0-4403 GCA_966243125.1 uncultured Niastella sp. | reverse complement strand
TCCAGGCTTTCTGCATTTTTGATAAGGATATTGTTTTCTGCGCCTTTGCCAATACCCACCATAATGGCGGTAGGTGTGGCCAAACCTAACGCACAGGGACAAGCAATCACCAGCACGGTAACGGATGTTAACAGGGCGTTGGTGAACGCGTTGTCACCGCCGGCAATCATCCATACAATAAAAGTGAGTACAGCAATACCTATTACCACCGGTACAAAAATGCCGGCAATTTTATCAACCAGTTTTTGCACGGGCGCTTTGCTGCCCTGCGCTTCCTGCACCATTTTTATAATATGGGCCAGCATGGTATCGTTCCCTACTTTTTGCGCTGTAAATTGAAAACTGCCTTTCTGGTTTACCGTACCGGCAAATACTTTACTGTCTTTTTCTTTTTGCACCGGCAATGGCTCCCCGGTGATCATGCTTTCATCAACAAAAGAAGAACCGCTGCTTACCATGCCATCAACCGGAATCTTTTCACCGGGGCGAACCAGAATGAGGTGCCCAGGCACGACACTGGCAACGGGTAACTCCTGTTCCTTGCCATCCATTAGCATCCGCACTGTTTTTGGTTGTAATCCCATTAACTTTTTAATGGCGGTGGAAGTATTGTGTTTGGCTCGTTCTTCCAGTAATTTACCCAGCGAAATAAAGGCAATGATAACGGCGGCTGCCTCATAATACACATGCGGATGAATGCCCCGTGCATGCCAGAAACCAGGCGCTATGGTATTAAACGCGCTGAATAAAAAAGCAATCCCGGTGCTTAAGGCCACCAGGGTATCCATATTGGCTTTACCATAGCGGGCCTGCTTCCAGGCATTGATAAAGAACGAACGGCCAAACCAGCCAATAACCGGCAGCGTTAGGGCCATGGAAATGTAATTACCATAGGGCATGCTCATAAAGAACATGCCAATGATCACCACCGGCAGTGATAATACCGATGCCCCAATGGTGCGTTGTTGTAATTCGTTGTAATGGTCCTGCTGCGCAGCTTCCTGTATTTGCTGGCTGTTGGCTTCATCAATAACCAGGTCGTAGCCAATGGAGCGCACAGTTTGTTGTAGTGTAGTTGGTGTAGCTATAGCCGGGTCGTATTGAACCCAGGCGCTTTGATTGGCAAAATTCACGCCTGCATCTATAACCCCGGCCGCCGACTTCAGCATCGACTCCACGCTTACCGCACACGCGGCACAGGTCATTTCCAGCACGGGGAATGTCTTTTTAGTGTTCATGGGATTCCTTTGTACAAAGGTCCCGTTGTTTATTTAGAGAGTTGTTATAAGATTGTGCTTTCCGTTTATATAATTTCTACAGAGGTCAAAAGAGAAAAGCCACAAGCTTCAAGCTGTAAGCTGCAAGCAATACACCGCGTCGCGGCAACCTCGTATTTGCTTGCAGCATGAAGCTTGTGGCTTGTGGCTGTTTTCGCTTACGGCTTAAAGCTTACAGCTTATAGCTCACTCATACCTTATCTAAAGGCTTACGATTATTATCCTTCAGCTCCCTGAACTGCGACGGCGTCATGCCCGTTTCCTTTTTAAATTGCTGGGAAAGGTGTTGTACGCTGCTGTATTCCATTTGGTCGGCAATTTCGCTCAGGCTTAATTCATTGTAGGTAAGTAATTCCTTTACGCGCTCTATGCGTTGGCGGATGGCATATTTTTCAATAGTGAGGCCTTCGCTTGAAGAAAACAGATTGGATAAATAATGATAATCCAATTGTAGCTTTTCTTCCAACAAAGCGGAGAGTTTTTTGTTATTGCCCTCTTCGTTGCGGTGCACCAGGGAAATTATAATATTCTTTATTTTCTCTACCAGCTTTTCTTTTTTATCGTCGAGCAGTTCAAACCCAATGGCGGTTAAACCTTTGTTGAAGCTATCGAGCTGCCCGGGCGTAGGTTCACTTTTCAGTTCCACTTCCCCTAAATTAACCTTGGTATAGGGCATACCTGCTTTGTCCAGTTGCTCTTTTATAACCAGGATGCAGCGGTCGCATACCATATTTTTTATATAGAGTTGCATGCTGCAAAGATACAGCTTCCATTTTTTTCGATAATTTAGAGCTACACAATTGCATCATATGAATGACGAAAGACGTATAGCCTTTATAAAAGCGGCCATCTTTTATGGTTCGCTGGAAGAAGCGGAGCAGATGCTGGCGGCCCATCCTGAAATTGCTACCAGTGATATACATACGGCTGCCATCACCGGTAATGTGGATCTTGTTCGCGACTTGCTGGCAGAAGATGCGGCCAATGCAACAGCGGTGTCGGAACCCTACGGTGGCAACGCGCTCACCTATCTGTGTCTGTCCAAATACCTGCGATTGAATAAAGAAAAAGAGCAGGATTTCATAGCTGCTGCTACGGCCCTGCTCGATGCGGGCGCCAATGCCAATACCGGGTTTATGACCAGCGCCCCCTACCCTGAATATGAAACGCCTTTGTATGGCGCAGCCGGTGTTGCCCATAATGCGGCACTTACCAAATTGTTGTTGGAACGCGGCGCCGAACCTAACGATGAAGAAGCAGTATATCATTCGCCAGAGACCTATGACAACGAAGCCATGCAATTGCTGGTAGAAACCGGTAAGCTTACCAGGGAAAACCTGTCGATGATGCTCATAAGAAAAATTGACTGGCACGATGAAAAGGGGCTTGCCTACCTGTTGGCCCATGGCGCCGATGCCAATGGGGAAAGAAAGCGCGGCTGGCATGCCCTGCATCATGCGTTAAAGCGCGCCAATGGTTTGATTTTCTTTGAACAGTTACTCAACGCCGGCGCCGATCCGCATTTATCGAGCAATGGCATTACCGCAATAACCATGGCCGGCTGTGAAGGCCGCGGTGATGTACTGTTGCTTTTTGCGCAACGCGGCGTTGCCATAGAACAGCAAGGTGTTTTTAAACTGATAGCTGCCTGTGCATTGAATGATGGCGAAGCGGTTCAAGAACTGGCAACGCAATCCCCTGCCTGTGTTACACAAATTAAAGAAATGGGTGGCGAACTGCTGGCCCGCTTTAGTCTTTGTGGCAATGCAGCCGGTGTACAACAGTTGTTGAACCTGGGCATTCTTCCCAATGAGCCGTACCGCAATGGCGATGGCTATTATGGCATCCCTACCGGAAGCCTGGCCATACATGTGGCTGCTTTTCGCGGTTATCCGGAAGTGGTAAAAACGCTGATCGCTGCAGGTTCACCTGTTGATGTGGCAGATAAAAACGGACAAACACCGCTGGCGCTCGCTATTAAAGCGTGTGTTGATTCTTACTGGACGGCAAGACGTTCTCCCGAATCTGTTAAAGCGTTGTTAGCAGCAGGAGCTTCCGCAGAAAATATTCCATTTCCATGTGGGTATGAGGAGGTTGATAAATTACTGGCGGGTGAAAGGTGAAGGGAGAAAGGTGAAGGTCGTACAATTTTAAGGCTCAGAACTAATAGTATATCTCAAATTTTCCGGAACCACTTTCACCATTCACCATTCACCCTTCACCCTTCGGCTTTGAGCCTTCAGCGCTTTTTTGTATCTTTGCATTCTTCTTCATTTACACTGACTTAATGTAGTAGATAATTTCTTTCAAGACTGACATCATAACAGCACCCGCAAGCGGGCACTGTTTTATTTGTTTAACTATTGAAGAAAGAAATTATGCTATTTCTGCAGAACCTCTCGTATATACATCCCAATAAAGAAGGGTTGTTTGAAAACATTTACCTGACTGTTAACAGCCGGGATAAACTGGCATTGATCGGTAACAATGGTACTGGTAAATCAACTTTATTAAAGATCATAGCTGGTGAATTATTACCGCATGAAGGACAAGTTATATTGGATACTACTCCCTATTATATTCCGCAGTTATTCGGGCAATACAATCACCTCACCATTGCGCAGGCACTGCGCATTGATGGTAAACTGCAGGCGCTGAAAGCAATTCTGGCCGGGAATGTTACTGAGCAAAACCTTACTCAACTAAACGATGACTGGACAATTGAAGAAAGATGCCAGGAGGCTTTACAACACTGGCAGTTGAATGAACTGGAATTGACCCAGCCTATGCATACACTGAGTGGTGGACAAAAAACAAAAGTGTTCCTGGCAGGCATTCACATTCATCAACCACAACTCGTATTGCTCGATGAACCGAGTAATCATTTGGATACCGCCGGCAGAGCGCTGTTGTATGAATTTATTGCCACTGCTACCTGTGCGCTGATTGTAGTGAGCCATGACCGGAAATTGTTAAATGGCTTACCTGCAATTGCCGAACTGAGTAAACGGGGTTTAACGATGTATGGCGGCAATTACGACTTTTATATAGAACAAAAGACAATTGCGAACAATGCGTTGACGCAGGATATTCAAAGCAAAGAAAAGGCCTTGCGTAAGGCAAAGG
>CBIMFG010000541.1:0-4409 GCA_966243125.1 uncultured Niastella sp. | reverse complement strand
TTGAGCGATGTTATTTTTGCAAAGTCAATATGCTGTAGTAAAGTAGGAACGCTGTGCAGGTGCGTAATGCTATTGGCGCTTATGTAATCAGTTAAGCCGGCCGTATCGGCAGCAAGCGCCTGGCCAATCACATACAACGATGCGCCATTCAACAGACTCAGCATGATCTGCTCTATGGCTGCATCAAAAGCAAAGTTGGACACCTGTAGTATTCTATCATCGCTGTTGATGCCGTACTCGCTGCCTATAGCTGTAATATAATTATGCAGGGCTTCGTGTGCAATCATTACCCCCTTAGGGCGGCCTGTTGAACCTGAAGTATAGATCACATAGGCAGGGTCAGTTACCTTATTTACGTCTGCCGCTAATTCATTGCGAAAATCTTTGGCGTTAATACGGTACTGCTGCAATGCTATGTCATCAATTACCAGTTTGCACTGACTGTCTAACAAGATATGATCAATCCTTTCCTGCGGATAAGCCGGATCAATGGGTACAAAAGCCGCACCTGATTTCAGCACACCCAATAAGGCGATGATCATCCACTCACCGCGTTCAAGCTTTATACCAGCCAACCCGCCTGGTTGTAACCGGTACCTGTTTCGCAGGTAGCCGGCCAGTTTATCCGATTCCTCATCGAGCTCACGGTAAGTGATGAACGTATGCTCAAATACGAGTGCAATATGATCCGGTGTTTGTTCTGCCTGCTTCTTAAAAGCGGAAGTAATGGTAATGGATGCAGCTGGCTCAATGGCTTTATTAAAACTTACAAGCTTTTGCTGTTCGGCGGCGCTCAGATAGTTCAATGCTGCCACCGGCATAGCAGGATTGGCGATGATGGCCGCCAGCAACTGTTCGAAGTGCGTACACAATTGCGTGATGGTATCCCCACCATAAAGATCTGTGTTGTAGTGAACAGCCAATTCCAATTGATCACCAGCTTCCACAAAACTGAATTGCAGGTCAAACTTACTACCCTGCTGTATGCCTTCATACTCCCTTACCTGTAATCCAGCTAATCCTTTTTCCAGCAACGAGGCCGTAGCCTCTTGCTGTAATACTACCAGCACATCGAAAAGCGCGTTGCGGCTCAGGTCGCGTTGCAGGTTGAGCGCTTCCACTATTGCATCGAACGGATATGCCTGATGGGCATAAGCCTCCAATGTTGTTTGCTTTACGCGGGATAAGAGTTGCTGGTAACTATCAGTGCCACTGAGCCGGGTTCGTAAGGCAAGCGTATTCACATAAAAACCAACCTGCTCATCCAGGTCGCTGTGCTGCCGGTTAGCAACCGGGCTCCCAACAATAATATCCTCCTGACTGGTATAGCGGTATAACAATGCTTTTACCGTAGCCAACAGCCCCATGAACAGCGTACTTTCCACCGACTGGCATAAGGCTTTTAATTGCCTGGTGAGGCCTGCATCTATTTGCCTGAACAAACTGGCGCCGTTGTAAGTTTTTATGGCAGGACGTACCTTATCTGTTGGCAGCTGCAGTACCGGCAGCTCGCCGCCCAATTGCTGCAGCCAATATCTTTTATGTTGCTGATAATTTTCTTCTGTTAGCTGTTGCTGCTGCCAGGCTGCATAGTCCTTATACTGTATACGTAAAGGGAGCAATGGATCCGGCAATCCCTGCGTATAGGCGTTATACAGTTGCAGCAGCTCCTTTATCAATACCGTCATTGACCAGCCATCACTTATGATGTGGTGCATTACATAGCTGAAGATCCATTTATTATCACTTACCTGGTATACCTGGGCACGAAGCAAAGGCCCGCCTGCCAGATCGAAAGGACGCGAGATGTACGACCGTATTTCCTGTTTTATCATATCAGACCCAGCCTGGCGCACATCCTGATAAGCAATATGAAAGCCCAGTGCTTCGCGTGTTATAATATATTGTTGTATCTCCTCTTCCGCTGCTTCCCGAAACACCGTGCGTAAACTCTCATGGCGGTCAATCAGCGCGTCAAAGGCCCTTGACAGTGCCACCCGATCCAGTATGCCCGCCAATTCAAATACACCGGGCATGTTATACGCCACACTACCTTCTTCATACTGGCTTACGATCCATAACCTGCGCTGCGAAGAGGATAATGCATAAGAAGGCTGCGATTGTACTGGCGGAATGGTTACAAAATCCGCCTTTTGTGAACGGGCAATCAGCAGCGCCTGGTCTTTCAGCAGGGCGAACCTGAACAGGTCCTGCAAGGCCACCTTTACCCTAAACACTTTGTACAACTGTGCCGCCAAACGCGTAACCTTCAAGCTATGGCCACCCAATTCAAAAAAATTATCTTTTATTCCTATCTTTTCTTTATGGAGGATCTGCTGCCATATTTGTACCAACTGTGCTTCAGTTTCGTTGCGCGGCGCTTCATACAGGGCGCCAACCGTGTGCCCCTCCGGTGCCCGCAATGCTTTTTTGTTCAACTTTCCGTTCGGCAACAAAGGCAGCGTTTCCAACTGCACAAAATGAGCAGGCACCATATACTGCGGCAGCGTGGAATGCAGCCAGTTACGCATGGCTGTACTATCCAGTGCAGCATCACCCACTACGTAAGCTACCAGCACCTGTTCGCCGCTGCTTTCTTTACTGGTTGTTACCACTGCGGTTTTAACACCTGCATATTGTTGCAGGTGATGACTTATCTCGCCTAACTCTATCCGGTAGCCTCTTATTTTTACCTGGTCATCTTTTCTTCCCAGAAAGTTGATGTTCCCGTTTGGCTCCCACTTACCAAGGTCACCGGTTTTATACAAACGCTCACCTGCTATAAAAGGATGCGGCACAAATTTCTCCGCTGTCAGTTCCTCCTGGTTTAAATACCCTTGCGCCAATCCAGCCCCCGAGATGCAGATCTCACCCGCTACCCCAGCCGGCAGTAACCGGTTGTGCTTATTCAGGATATACATTTGGGTGTTGGAAATGGGGCGGCCTATCAATACGCTGTCGCCATTTTTTATTCGGTAAACGGTACTGTAGGTAGTATCCTCCGAAGGGCCGTACAAATTTCTAACCTCTATGCGATCACAATCCAATTGATGCACCGTACTGGCAGGAATGGGTTCACCCGCCATGTTTAATACAGCCACATTGCTCCAATCAACTCCCTGATCCAGCAAACTGCTAACCACACCAGGGACCGTGTTTATTAATAACGGGACTGTACTGTTCAGGTATTGAGGAATCGACAATGCATCCTTCAACAATTGCAGTTGTTTGCCGCTCACCAGTGTATAGAATATTTCAAAGATGGAGAGGTCAAAACAAATGGATGTGGCGCCCAGCACCACTTCGTAACGCGAAGCACTAAACTCCTGCTTACACCAATGGATAAATGCCTGTACGTTGCTGTGCGTGATCACCACGCCCTTAGGACGCCCCGTACTGCCCGATGTATATATAATATAGGCACGGCTGTTTGGCTCAATAGCCGCTACCGGATTCGCATGACTGTATTCATCCGCACTTGCAACAAATTTTTCCAGTTCTTTTTCATCCACCACCACTTTGCAATGGCTGTCTGCTATAATAAAATCGATCCGGTCCTGCGGGTAGGAAGGATCTATGGGCACATATGCGCCGCCTGATTTCAAAACAGCCAGCAACGAGATCACGATCCATTCGCTGCGTTCCTGCCGGATGCCGATCAGATCACCGGCCGACACCTCATACACCTGTTTTAAGTAATGCGCCAGCCGGTTGGTGCGTTCATTTAATTCCCGGTAAGTCAATGCCCTTCCCTCATACCTAAGCGCAATGGCATCCGGCATCTGTAATACCCGCTCTTCAAACAGGTCCACTACCGTTTTATCAAATGCATAAGGAGAAAAAGTGTCATTGAACTCAACCAACAACTGATCCTTTTCCTGTTCACTTAAATAATGTAACCCGTTTACCGGCTGATCAGGATCATTAACCAGGGAAGATAATAGGTTATTAAAATGAGCGAGTAAATTAGTAATTACGCCGGCGGAAAAGAGTGCTTCCTTATAATCAATTGACAGCGTTAGATCGGCTGCTTCGGAATACTCAAGCAAATGAAACACCAGGTCTTCCTGTTGCTGGCCGGAGTGGAGATAGTTAATGGATGCCACCGAATTTCCCAGCTGGGCCTCATAGCTGTTCTTTTGGTAAGAAAAAGTAATATTATAAATGTTTCCCTGGCCATCTAACTCCTGCAAAACGTCATACAAGGGGAATCGCTGGTGTTTATAGCAATCTCTTAGCTCGTTTTTAACCTGATACAACAGCGCTGAAAATGTAGCGCCCTCTTTCCTGGAGATAGAAAAAGGCAACATATTGACAAACGTTCCGAAAGTGTTCTTAAACTTTTTATTTCGCCTGTTAAAAACAGGGAGTCCTATCACAGGAATTTCATTATTATAAGCGCTGTTCAG
>CBIMFG010000540.1:0-4415 GCA_966243125.1 uncultured Niastella sp. | reverse complement strand
GGTTTATATGTAAATTGTATATGGTCATATAATGAAAAAAGCCACCCCGATAATCGGGATGGCCTTATGATAGATATCAATTAAATTAAAGCATTGACTAGAAGCGGTAGCCTACTGAAAAACCGAAACCGGTATTTTTAGATTTGCTATCTAATTTTTTGCCATCAACTTTAGGCTCCAGGTTGGTCATACCTAATTGAGCATTTAATTGGAAAGAAAATTTGTTGCTGAATTCATAACCAGCCAACAGATTTCCGCCGAAGTCCATGCGTTTCATTGTTATGGATCTATTGGGATCAGTTGATTTAACATCATTAGCAAACTCTATGTCTGCCTTGTTGCTTCCTTGTTTAAGTGTTCCACCAACAGCAATGCCCACGTAAGGACCAAAGCCTAATAACAACTTTCCTGTACCTAATACTGGTTTGTACAGCAGGTTGATCGGAATTTCAAGGTAAGAGGTGTTAGCCTTTAAATCATCTTGTCCTGTAATTTCAGTTTTAGCCCCTTTGGTGCTGAACAACAGACCTGGTTGCACATAAAAATCTGGTACAAGAGGAATTTCAGCATTTACCCCAATATTAAATCCAGTTTTAATTTTGCCGTTGAGTTTGTCACCATTATCTTCTTCACCATTTATGTTGGTAAAGTTAACGCCAGCACGTACACCAAAGGTAGTTTTGTCTTGTGCTTTAGCGCCAATTGCAAATACGGTAGTAGCCAGGGCGAACAACAGAACTTTTGTTTTCATGATCTAATAATAGTTGAAGGTTTGATTAAAAATAATTAACGGCCTATAGACAGAGCAACTTATTGTTTAGCTGCTTCTTTCTTAGCGTCTTCTTTCATTTTTTCGTTTGCAGTGATCAGGAAGTTCACGCGACGGTTTTGTGCGCGGCCTTCTTCTGTATCGTTTGTAGCAACAGGTGCAGTTTCACCATAACCTTTTGTTCTGATACGGCTGGCGGCAATGCCTTTTCCTTTCAGGTAAGTAGCTACGGTAGAAGCTCTTTTTTCAGACAATGTCATGTTAAAATCATCTGCTCCTTTGCTGTCGGTGTGACCTTGAATTTCAATATCAGTATCAGGATACTCTTTTAAAACGAGCGCGAGTTTATCAAGATTTGATGAAGCGCTTGAGCCCAAAGTAGACTGACCGAAAGCGAATAATATTTTTTCGCTGAACTCTACGTTGATACCTTCTCCAACGCGATCAACTTTAACGCCTGGTACTTTGGTTTCAATTTCTTTTGCTTGCTTGTCCATTTTGTGACCAATAACAGCTCCGGTTGCACCACCTACAGCTGCACCAATAACAGCGCCTAATGCGGTATTACCAGCAACTTTACCTACTACCGCACCTATAGCGCCACCGCCTGCAGTTCCGATAATAGCTCCTTTTGTGGTTTTGTTCATGCTTTTACAACCGGCTAAAATTATAGCCACAGCTGCAAGACTTGTAAGGGTTTTTTGGATTGATCTCATATTATATTGTTTTAGTAAAGACTTGATAATGACAGTTCAACAACTTTCAAATTATATACCATAATACAATCATTAGGCTATAAGGTTGAAAATGAGGCGCAAATATCTTAAAGCTTTATCAACTTTCCTACTTCTTTTTTGTTGTATTACAGCGACAAAATATTTAGTAATATCGCGCAGGTTAATGTAACTTCCGACACAAATTATAAAAGGCGTACTTATATATGGCAGATGTGAAAGTTAAAAGACCGGTACAATCTAAAGAGCCACAACAGGTTACCAGTATTGAAACAGATGAGGCGATACATGTTTTTGGAGCGCGGGTACACAATCTGAAGAATATCGACATTAGCATTCCTAAAAATAAATTAGTTGTAATAACAGGGATAAGCGGTAGTGGAAAATCTTCACTGGCGTTTGATACCATTTATGCGGAGGGACAGCGACGTTATATGGAAAGCTTTGGCGCTTATGCCCGGCAATTTATTGGTGATATGGAACGGCCTGATGTTGATAAGATAACAGGTTTGTCGCCAGTGATTTCCATTGAGCAAAAGACCACTAATAAAAATCCTCGTTCAACCGTTGGAACGATTACCGAAGTGTATGATTTCCTTCGTTTACTATACGCGCGCGTTGGGGAGGCGTATAGTTACAATACGGGGAAAAAAATGGTCAAGTTCAGCGAAGAAGAGATCGTTGATAATATTTATAAAAAGTTTAAGAGTAAGAAGATCACATTATTGGCGCCATTGGTGCGTGGCCGTAAAGGACACTATCGTGAGTTGTTTGAAGATATTCGCAAAAAGGGTTACCTGAAAGTGCGGGTTGATGGTGAAGTAAAAGACCTTGTTCCTAAAATGCAGGTTGATCGTTATAAAATTCACGATATAGAAGTAGTGATCGATCGCATGGCGGTAACTGATGACATGAAAGTGCGGTTGAGTCAAAGCGTGCAAAAGACCCTGCAAATGGGTAAGGAGTTAATGTTCCTACTGGTACATGATGCGGCTGTTACAAATACAAAAAACGGCAAGTCGCAAAATGGTAATTCCTCCCCCTCCGCTGGAGGGGGGCGGGGGGAGGCCCTGATTCAATATTCCCGCCAGTTAATGTGTGAAGATACCGGCATCAGTTATGAAGAACCTTCACCCAATAGTTTCTCCTTTAACAGTCCATACGGTGCGTGCCCTACCTGCAAAGGATTGGGTAATGTATACCAGATAAGCATGGACGCTGTTATGCCCGATAGTTCACTAAGTATTAATGATGGCGGTATTGCGCCACTGGGTGAAGAAAGAGATAACTATGTGTTCGGCCAGGTACAAAGGCTGGCCAAGAAAAATAAGTTCAGCCTGGATGTTCCTTTAAAGGACATGCCAAAGAAAGCTTTGAATCTGGTGTTATATGGTAATGAAAACGGATCGGATGAAGAGCACCTGGACTTTGATACCATAGAAGCCGATGCAAAATTGTATACAGAAGAATTTGAAGGGGTTGTACCGCAATTGAAAAGATGGTTTGCCGCCAGCTCAAGCGATGCAATACGCCAATGGACAGAACAGTTCATGGAATTAAAAACCTGTACCACCTGTAATGGGGCACGACTGAAAAAAGAAAGCCTGTGGTTTAAGGTTGATGAAAGAAATATCTCCGAGCTAAGCGAGCTCAACCTCGATAAACTGATGACCTGGTTCAAGGGAATTGAAAAAAGGTTATCGAACAAGCAGAATGTTATTGCAAAAGATGTATTGAAAGAAATTCGTGAACGCCTGCAGTTCCTGCTCGATGTGGGTTTGAATTATCTTACTTTAAACCGTTCTTCACGCACACTCAGTGGTGGTGAATCGCAACGTATACGGCTGGCAACGCAAATTGGTTCGCAGTTACAGGGTATAACTTATATATTGGATGAACCGAGCATTGGCTTGCACCAGCGCGATAACATGCGTTTAATAGATGCATTGAAAAACCTGCGCAATATTGGTAACAGTGTATTGGTAGTTGAGCATGATAAAGATATTATGATGGCCGCCGATCACCTGGTTGATATTGGGCCTAAAGCCGGTTTTCATGGGGGTAGGGTGGTAGCGCAGGGAGAGCCTTATGCGTTGTTGAAGTTGGATACGCTCACTTCTGCTTACTTGAATGGAAAACGCGAAATAGCAGTACCTAAAGAACGCAGAAAGGGCAATGGCAAAGTGCTTGAACTCATAGGCGCCAATGGTAATAATCTGCAAAAGGTTACCGCCAAATTCCCTTTAGGCAAATTAATAGTAGCAACCGGGGTAAGCGGCAGCGGAAAATCAACGCTTATTATAGAAACGCTGTATCCGATTCTTAGCAAGCATGCCTATAACTCAAAAATGACGCCGCTTGAATATAAAAGTATCAAGGGGCTTGAGCATGTAGATAAAGTAATTGAAATTGACCAGAGCCCTATTGGCCGTACGCCGCGCAGTAACCCGGCTACGTACTGTGGTTTCTTTACCGACATAAGGACTTTGTTTGCCTCTATACCGGAAGCCAAGATTCGTGGTTATAATGCCGGCCGGTTTTCGTTTAATGTAAAAAGCGGCCGTTGCGATGTGTGTGAAGGCGGGGGCATGCGCGTAATAGAAATGAACTTTTTACCCGATGTGTATGTGCACTGCGAAAAATGCCAGGGTAAACGGTATAACCGCGAAACACTCGAGATCAGGTATAAAGGAAAAAGCATCAGCGATGTACTGGATATGACGGTTGATGATGCCGTTGAGTTCTTTCAGAACGTACCTTATCTGTATAGAAAAATCAAGGTGCTGCAGGAAGTAGGGTTGGGCTACATTACACTGGGGCAAAGTGCCGTTACTTTAAGTGGGGGCGAGGCACAGCGGGTAAAACTGGCTACCGAACTTTCAAAACGCGATACAGGCAAAACATTTTATATT
>CBIMFG010000539.1:0-4417 GCA_966243125.1 uncultured Niastella sp. | reverse complement strand
TCCTGTTATCAGGCAAAAGTGAACTGATGGCTGATTACCCCGTTGAGCAGCTGTCGGTAACCATGCGTGAACGTATCGTATTGCCGCTGACCACCATTCAGCAATATGCTATGGCGCGTATTCGCCTTATGGAAGAACAGAACGCACAACCACAGCATAAAGAGATCTTCGAAAAGCTGGTTATCCGCAGCTCATTCGGGATTATTAATGCAGGACGAAACTCCGCTTAGTCTTAAAAAATAAACGCACCCGGCGAAACGGGTGCGTTTTTCTGATAACTAAAACAACGGTAATGAAAAAAAGCATTGAATACTATATTACCGCACAGCATTTAGTTAGTTTTGGTTACGCATTTAGTTTTGGTTACGCGTTTAGATCCGGAAACGATATGGAAAGTGAATTAAGACTCTTTTATTCTAATCTCCTTTACGAATTATAACAAATTATATATTTATTATTTATCCTTTTTTGCCTCAAAAACCATCTACCAGTGTCAAAAATACCATTTTTTAATGGCAACATGTGAAATATAATACATATAAAATTAATAATAATATTATAATTATCTAGTGTTGCACAGGTCATAAAAAAGGGTATTTCCTTGCCGGAAATACCCTGTATAATGGAAGCTCGTTAGTTTTGGTTTATTTTTAGAAATGCCAGGTAGCTGCCAGCAGGAAGGTACCTGTGCTTTTTACACCCTCATTAGGGTTTTTGGTAAAGATGGGATCCTTTGAACTATCTAATCTGAATTCAGGAATAATAGTCAGGTTGTCGATATGAATATTACCCGATAAAGTGGCGGCAACTACGCTGGTGCCTATACCGGCAGCAGAAGAAAAGCCAGATATTGCATTTTTATCGTCGAAATATTCACCACGCAGGGTCATTCCAAACTTTTTGGAAGGATCTACATTCACATAAAGGGCAGACCCCCACCAGCTATCGCCACTGCTTTTACCATCCAGCTTAACCGACTGCACGGTTCCATTGTACCCGATGCTGAATTTGTCGCTCAGGGTACCAATGGCCACCAGATCAACCTGGTTAACGGTGTTTTCGCCCATGTCTTTACCCCCCTGGTAATTCAGGTAGGCTTTGAATTTACCATCCGCAGCGCTGGTGCTTATTTGCGCAATGGCCATTTTCTTGGCAAAGCTGGCGGTTACATTATCGGTAGGATTGGCTATACCTGCCATGAAACCCCAGTTACCGGCAGTATACTCAGCCTTTAAACCGGTATGAAAGAAGGGACCGAATGAGAACATGTACGACATGCTGTAGTTGCGGTTCAAATAGGCATCTACCACCTCGTAACCGATATGTGTAGCCCATTTACCCATGGTGAACTTCAATTTATCAGAGGCGGCTACTGAAATGTAGGCCTGCTTGATGGCAGTTCCCAGCCCAGTGCCTTTTTCATTGTAAGAAAACTCTTCTGCCCTTCTGCCAAAACCCAGGTCAATTACCCCTGTTACTTTACCAGTGATGTATTCAGCTTTTACTGATGCCATCCCCAACTCAAATGAATTGTGTGAATTGGTAAAGCTGGTGTAGTTATTCAGGTAGCCCGAATCTTTGGCATTATGAAAATTATAGCGGTAATATGCGTCAACGGAACCAGTAATATTCAGCGTACTTTTTTTAGTAGAATCACTTGTAGAGTCTTGTGCTTCCACATTAGAACCCAGGGCCATGCTAAAAATGGCCAATGAAGAAATTTTTCTTAACATTGCAGTTAGATTTTAAGTGTTAATGAAAAGGGTACGGTGGTAGGAACCGGGCTTGTGTCAGAAGCCCGATCTTATTAAAAGCTGTACCTTTTTCTTTTTAGAACTCAGCTGCCTTTTCAACCAGCTTACCATTCTCACCGTTTACCAGCAAAGTCCCTTGTAAATACTTTTCATTGTGTTGGGTTTCATCCAGACCCAGTTCTTCTTCTTCTTCAGTAACACGTAAAGGAAGGACGAAATTGATGAATTTGAATATAGCGTAAGAAACTGCAAAGCTGTAGACAACAACTATGGCCATCACTTTAAACTGTGTAAAGAAGAAAGCGGGATTGCCATAGAACAGACCCTGAGGACCGCCGGTGATGCCATGTGCATTCGTGTTAGCGAACACACCCGTCAGCAACATACCCACCATACCACCAATACCGTGGCAAGGGAATACATCGAGCGCATCGTCCAAAGTTGATTTTTGTTTAATACCAACTGCGATGTTAGATACCAGCGCACCTACAACACCTATGATGATACTTTGAGCAATACCTACGTAACCTGCTGCAGGGGTAATGGCAACCAAACCAACCACTGCACCGATACAGAAACCGAGTACAGAAGGTTTTTTACCTTTTACCACATCAAAGAACATCCAGGCCAAACCAGCGGCAGCAGCAGCTGTATTGGTAGTTCCGAAAGCGTTTACTGCGAGGCCGGAAGCGCCTACAGCAGAACCGGCATTAAAGCCAAACCAGCCGAACCACAGCAAACCGGTACCAATCAACACATAAGGCACATTGGCAGCAGGTGTTTCCTGATGAGCCAGGTGCGTTTTTCTACGCTTCAATACCATGGCACCAGCCAAAGCCGCACAACCAGCAGTGATGTGAACTACCGTACCACCGGCAAAATCCCACGCTCCCATTTTAGCCAGGAAACCGTTCGGATGCCATGACCAGTGTGCTACCGGAGCATACACCAGCAAGCTGAACAATACAATAAACAAGATATACGAGGTAAACCGAATACGTTCAGCCACCGCACCTACCACCAGTCCGGGGGTAATGATGGCGAACATCAGTTGGAATAAAGAAAACAGAGGAAGTGGAATTGTTGGAGCACCAGGCCAGGCGGCGCCGGATTTTACATGCTTGAAGAAAAGGAAGGTGCTGGGATTACCAATCAATCCATTGATCGAATCTCCAAAACTCAGGCTAAAACCAATCACGATCCAAAGTACGCCTACCACTCCGGCGGCTACCACACTCTTGATCATGGTTGAGATCACATTTTTGCGGTGAACCATACCGCCGTAGAAGAAAGCCAGGCCAGGTGTCATTAAAAACACCAAGGCCGTTGAAACAAGTACCCCTGCAATATCTGCAGCACTATACGCTGTTTCAGTAGCACCGGGAACATGATCCTTTTCAGGAGCAATAAACATGGCAGCCAAAGCTACAACTACCAATACCAGGAACGGCATTACATTTTTGAATGACAGTTTCATTTTTCCGTTGTTTAGTTTAGATAATGATATTATTAAAATAACGCATCTAATAATATTACCCCGAAAATATTCATTTTTTAACAAAATACCTTAACACAAGTCAACATTTTATATTTTATAATATATATCTTATTTATCTTTTCTGGGTGTCATAACTGCTTGCTGGCCCATTCTTTAAACAAAACTTCGTTTTCAAAATAAAAAAACCATCCTTTTTGGATGGCATTTAAAATTTGGTTTGATTTTGCACCAATTTGCGAAAATTGTCCTTTCTAACATCAATAATCTAGAATTAACCGCTCAAACCAGTAAAAATTATCAAATACAAGTCATAAAAATTCATATTCATATTTTTATCATACAATAAATAAAAATCCCCCCGATTATTCGGAGGGATCGTATAAAAAGGATAGTTTTTAGCCTATATCGCTAACACAATATTCTGGTCTTTGCTTTCCAGGAAAGAAACGCCTTCGTTCAGAAATTCGTCTACTTTACGGGCGCACTCACGGCCTTCGCTAATAGCCCATACTACCAGGCTTTGCCCACGGCGCATGTCACCAGCTACAAACACTTTATTAATGCTTGATTTGTATTCCTTTTCCGTAGCGCGTACATTACCGCGGCTATCCAGGTCAACACCCAGCTCGCTTAATAAACCCTCGTGCTGCGGATGTACAAAACCCATGGCCAGCAATGCCAGCTCGCAGGGCAGTTCCCGCTCCGACCCTGGTTTTTCAACAAACTGAGCCGGTTTGCCGTCTTCAGTTACTTTCCACTCCAGGTCAACCACTTTCAGCGCTGTCAGGTTTCCTTTTTTATCACCAATGAATTCCTTGGTAGCAATCGCCCAGTGACGGTTGGCGCCTTCTTCGTGTGAGGAAGAGGTTTTCAGGATCATGGGAAAGCTTGGCCATGGCATAAACTCTGTACGGCCTTCTGGTGGTTTGGGCAACAGTTCAAACTGGGTAACTGATTTTGCGTTATGGCGGTTGCTGGTACCAACACAGTCACTGCCGGTATCGCCCCCACCAATTACCACTACATTCTTATTGGTAGCTAATAAATTTTCGCTGAAAATATTGCTTTCGATATTGGCATGCGCCAGCGGATCTATGCCTGCATTGCGTTTGTTCTGTTGTTTCAGGAACTGCATGGCATAATAAACACCTTTCAGCTCGCGGCC
>CBIMFG010000538.1:0-4421 GCA_966243125.1 uncultured Niastella sp. | reverse complement strand
TACCGGAATTTCTGGGTGCTGGAAGACTATAAGGGAACCATTTGGGTAAGCTTGAAGGGAAGAGGGTTTGGCTATTATAACCCTACCACTAAAAAAATAGAGAACGTATTAACCACCTCCGAAGGCGCCAAATACCATTTACCGCCCACCATTATGGCGCATTATTACGACAGTGCCGGCATTCTTTGGCTTACCACCAAGGAAGGCGGCCTTGTTAAAATTGTTATTCAGGACAATGACTTTGAACAACAGGTATTGGTTGATCAGGAATTGGTGCGCTCGGGCAATGAAGTGCGCGTAATGTACAACGATCTGCAGGGGCGCTTATGGCTGGGAACAAAAATGAGCGACCTCACCGTGTATCAAAATAATAAACCCATAAAAGGGTTGTTTGAAAATGAACCCCCGGGTGGGGTAGTGGGCGTATATGCCATCCTGCAGGACAGCAAAGGAAATATTTGGTTAGGCACCAAGGGCAACGGTTTGTACAAAGCCACGCCGGTAAATAACGGCCAAACAAAATACCGGTTAAGTCATTTCCAGCGGCACAGGGAAAATATAGATAGTTTGCCTTTTAACCAGATCTATGCATTGCTGGAAGATAAACAGGGGCGCATTTGGGTAGGTTCGCTCGATAATGGTTTGGCATTGGTAGAACAGAACCCCGGCGGTACCAGATTTATTCATAGTGGCAATGCGTTTAAGAACTATCCGCAGGGCGCTTTTCAGAATATCCGCACCATGTGCCTCGATGCAGCGGGCAACATTTGGCTTGGCACTACCACCGGTTTGCTGGTGCTGGATGCCAATGAACAGCATTCACCCGTTTATCAATACAAAACCTATATTACAGTACCCGGCAACAGAGAGAGCCTGGGTAATAATGATATTCTGTTTATTTACCGCGATAGAAAAAACCGGATGTGGCTGGCCACTGCCGGCGGTGGTTTTTGTGAAGCGGTGGGTGACAAACCTTTTCAGCAGTTACGCTTTAGAAATTATACCACCAAAGATGGATTGCCTAATGATTACATTCTTAGTTGTGCCGAAGACAGCGAAGGTAATTTGTGGCTGGCAACAGAAAATGGGTTATCGAAATTCAACCCGCAAACGCAGAACTTTAGAAACTTTGACAGCTACGATGCCCTGCCACCTGGTTTAACTTTTTCCGAAGCTTCCGTTACAAAAGCGCAGGCCGGCAAGCACCTTATTTTTGGTACGGTAACCGGGTATTTATCATTTGATCCCGGCCAAATAAACGCCAACCGCATACAGGCAAACATTGCATTTACCGGTTTACAGATCAATAACGAAGATGCAGGGCCGGGAACCAATAAACAATTGCTGGCAACCGATATCAATTATGTATCGCGGTTGAACCTGCAATATGATCAAAACATCATCAGCATTTACTACGCCATCCTTGATCCGCGTGGCAGTGGCGACCGCCAGGGATTTGCTTATCGCCTGTTGGGTTTTGATAGTACCTGGCACAACGACCGGCAATTTAGAAAGGCTACTTATACCAACCTGCCGCCCGGCAGGTATACGTTTGAAGTAAAAAGCCTCAGCAATGATCTCTATTCCAATCAACCCTACAAACAGTTAGCCATTACCATACTGCCGCCACCCTGGAAAACCTGGTGGGCGTATTTGTCGTATGCATTGGTGTTGGGCGTGATCCTGTTTTTTATTCGCCGCTATGCATTGGCCATGATCAGGCTGCGGCAGAAGATAGCCGTAGAGCAAAAGCTTGCTGCATTGAAAATGCATTTCTTCACCAACGTGTCGCACGAACTGCGAACACCGTTAACGTTAATTGTAAATCCACTGGAGCAGGTGGCAAAGAAGGGGCGTTTATCCCCTGAAATGAGTGGCTATATTGATGTGGCCCGCAAAAATGCCAGCCGCATGGTGCGGTTCATCAATCAACTGCTCGACCTGCGAAAAGTACAAAGTGAAAAAGCCACCCTGCACATTTCACGTATAGACCTGAAGGCTTTCGTAAAAAATATTACCGGGCTCTTTACGGAGGCAGCGAGAAGCAAACGCATACACCTGGAAGTAGTGGCCGAACAAAAAGAATGTATTGCCTGGGTAGATGCGGAAAAGCTGGATGTAGTGGTATACAACCTGCTGGCCAACGCCCTTAAGTTTACCCCCGAAGGAAAAACTATAAAAGTGTTGATCACTTACAACGAAGCAGCGCAGGTATTTTTTATTGCGGTGCAGGATCAGGGGCCAGGCGTACCCAAAGAAAAACTGGATGCAATCTTTGACCTGTTTCAGGAAGGGGACAACCCGCATAGCCGCGAACTAAAAGGCACCGGTATTGGCCTCGCGTTGAGCCGCGAATTTGTGCAATTGCATGGGGGAAAAATTTGGGCCGAAAACAATCCCGATGGCGGGTTATCAGTGATTGTAAAACTAAAGGCCGGTTCCGATCACTACACGCAAAAAGAAGTGTCGTTTGTAGAACTGCCGCAAACAACAAGGGTCATTGAAACACCTATTGAACAACAGGTGCTTGCCCAGGTTAAAGATAACAGCGCCAACCAGAACCAGCCTCCCCACACCGGGGGGAGGTTTGGAGGGGGGCTTTCGCCGCTGGTGCTGCTGGTGGAAGATAACGACGAGCTGCGTGCCTTTATCAAATCACAATTAAGCGAGTATTACCGGGTGGAGACCGCCAAAGACGGGGAAGAAGGCCTGCAAAAAGCCATGACGCTAACACCGGATTTGATCGTAAGCGATATCATGATGCCCAAAATGGATGGCCTGCAAATGCTCGACAAGGTAAAAAATGAAGTAACCACCAGTCATATTCCGGTGGTGCTGTTATCGGCCAAATATTCCATCGAAAGCCAGATAGAAGGGCTTCGCTATGGCGCCGATCATTACATTACCAAGCCATTCAACAATGAGTTTTTGATAGCCAGCATCGACAGCCTGTTGCAACAGCGCCGGAAATTGTTTGATGCCCTGGTGGAGAAAAGGAAAACCATTGAGCTAAGTCCGGAACCAGTTGTGCTCACTTCCAAAGATGAATCCTTTTTAAAAGAGGTGATCAGGGTGGTGGAAGCCAAAATGGAGGATCCCGATTTTAATGTGGACACGGTGGCCGAAACCATGGCGTTCAGCCGCACCAACTTCTATAAAAAATTTAAAAGCCTCACCACCTTAACCCCCATGGAGTTTGTGCGCGATATGCGCCTGCAACGCGCCAAACAATACCTCGATGCCGGCGGCCACAATATTTCCGAAGTGGCCTACCTCACCGGGTTCAGCAATCCCAAGTATTTCAGTACGGTGTTTAAGGAGAAGTACCATGTATCGCCTTCGGATTATGTGAAGAGTAAGGCATAGTTCCAGGTTCCAGGTTTCAAGTTCCAGGTTACACGTTAGAAAGGGGGCTGTTTGTATTTTCTCCCTGCAACCTGTAACTTGCAACAGTTGCTTTGTTTGCCGATTGCTCCTAACTACTTGCATTTCAATTAAATTTTTCTTACGCTGTACTAAAACAAACCATTTCTGCACAAACAGAAACCCCTTCGTAATGGCTAATAATTAGGTTTGTACACATCTCTTTTTGTTAGAAACCAAATGATACTGCCATGCACAAGGAAAAAACGATTGCTTTTAAGTTGCTGCTATTTTTAACAACCCTGTTAGTTGGACAGGCAACTTTCGCTCAAAATGGGATCCCTGTTTCCGGAACCGTAGAAGACAAAGCAGGCCCATTGGAAGGCGTAAACATTTCAGTGGCCGGCGAAAAAGGCGGCACACTCACAGACAAGAACGGGAAATTTTCCATCACTGTTCCCGGCAAAAAAACATCTCTCACCATTTCTTTTATTGGTTATGTTACCCAAACCGTTACGGTGGGCAATAACACCACCTTCAACATCACCCTGCAGGCGCAGGATAAGTCGATGGATGAAGTAGTGGTGATTGGTTATGGTACGGCCCGAAAGAAAGATCTGACCGGTGCTACTGCTTCTGTAAGCGGCGCCGAGATCGCAAAGATCCCCGTAACCTCTGCGGCGCAGGCCATTACCGGTAAAATTGCCGGGGTAAATGTGGTTACACAAAGCGGCGCACCCGGTGCCGACATCAACATTGTGGTACGCGGTGGTACCTCCATTACCCAGGGTAATAAGCCCCTGTACATTGTAGACGGTTTTCAAATGGACGATGGATTGAGAAATGTGGACATGAACGACATTGAAACCATCGACGTAATGAAAGACGCGTCGGCCACCGCTATTTATGGCGCCCGCGGTTCAAACGGGGTAATCTTAATTACGACAAAATCGGGCAAAAGCGGCAAAACGCAAATTACTTATAATGGCTACCAGAGTTTTGAAAAGCTGGCTAAACAGCTCGATATGATGAACCCTGAGCAGTATGCCGATTACCAG
>CBIMFG010000537.1:0-4427 GCA_966243125.1 uncultured Niastella sp. | reverse complement strand
TGCTTTAACAAAGACCGCTTACTGCTTTTTTGAACAAAATAAACAGCCTGGCGAACGGTTTCGGCCGTAGATGAAACAGGCGTTATTTCTATATTAACAGGACTTGTCAGCAATGTATTGGCCAACTGGCGAATAGCCGGGGCCATGGTGGCAGAAAAGAAAAGCGTTTGTCTTTGCCTGGGAACTTTTGCAATGATCTTTTTAACATCATGAACAAAGCCCATATCAAGCATGGTATCCGCTTCATCCAGGATCAGGATCCCGATATTGCTCAGGTTCACAAAACGCTGATCAATTAAATCGAGTAACCGTCCGGGGGTGGCTACTAAAATATCCACGCCTCTGCGCAGGGTGTTTACCTGCGTTTGCTGCGAAACACCGCCAAAGATCACTGCATGTCTTAACCCCGTAAATTTTCCATAGGTATCAAGGCTTTCTTTTATTTGAATAGCCAGTTCCCGTGTAGGAGTAAGAATGAGTGCTTTTATATTATTTTGATCTTTTGAATGCTTCTTTTGTTCATGTAATATTTGGAGCACAGGAATAGCAAAAGCGGCCGTTTTACCGGTGCCTGTTCGTGCACAACCAAACAGATCTTTTTGTTGAAGAACGAGTGGAATAGCCTGCTCCTGAATTGGTGTAGGGGTAGTATAGCCTTCGTTTGCAAGAGCTTTTAAAATGGGCTCAATGACGTTTAAATTTTGAAATGACAATGGTTGAAAATTTAATAAATAATAGTAGGTAAGCTGTTGGTAAAGTAACAGGTACCGGGGCTTAGAATCTTACCTTCACAAATGTTGAAAACCCGAAATCAAGATAGGTGCAGGGAGGAAATAAGTTCCGCGAAGGTATATAATTTATTTGATTTGTTGGAAATATTATATTATAGGTCATTTTAACAGTATTTAACTATTAGTAACTTTAAATATTATGGATAAATAATACATGGAACCTCTTAGCCATTCAAGCGAAACCTGCCGGCAATCCCTCAATGGCCTCGTGGATGCATTATATGCTATTGGCGGCAAATGGAAGCTGCAGATCATAACGGCTTTAAGAGAAAACAACGATCGTTTTAACCAGCTGCAACGTGCCGTGAAGGGCATTTCATCAAAAGTGCTTGCTACAGAACCATTGTTGTTACCGTACTTGCAGTAGGTTTAGTTCCAACGATCATTCACTTTAACATATATAAGCCATTGTTTATTTTCGTATGTACTTAGTTGATACTATACTTTTTTATTAACAATTGCCATTAATTTTCTGGTTTAGCTGGTGAATAAATATGTCTGTTGAATTGTAACAGATCGGCCCATTAATTGCTAATTAATTTAATGGACAACCGAAATAAATTCTCTCTCAGGGTTTCGGATTTCTAATCACCATTTTTTCATTTTAAAACCAGAAAATCCTTGTTTTATGCGAAACAATTACGCGCAAGCGAGGGCGGGATACAAAATCCCGCTGCTCGCACTTATCCTTTTGTGCTCTGTTCCGGCATTTTCCCAAAAATGGCGTTTGATCACGCCTTCTTACCCCACCACTGATGCGCCTGTTATTGGCATCTCCGTGGCCGACTCCGGCGCCACGGGCGACGGGGTAACCGATGTTACCAACATTTTCCAACGCTCCCTGAACACCCTGAGCAAAGCGGGCGGCGGTACCTTGTTTGTACCCAAAGGTAAATACGTGATCAAAGGCAATCTGACCATTCCTAAAGGCATTACCCTGCGGGGTGAATGGCAACAGCCGGTAAAAGGTCAGCCGGTTGTTGGTACTATTTTAATGGCCTATGCCGGCCGTAATAATACCAATGCCGCTGCATTTATTACCATGCTACCTTCGGCACAGGTGCAGGACCTGAGCATTTGGTACCCCGAACAGTTGCCCGATAACATTGTTCCCTACTCGCCAACCATCCTGTTTGGCCAGCCCAATTATTTTGGTAATGAATTCTGCAATGCCAAAAACATTACGCTGGTAAATGCCTATGATGGTATAGTATTTTCTCTTGCCAATGGCGGCACCTGCCCGGTTATCCAGAACATTTATGGTACGCCGCTGCACAGAGGCATACAGCTCGACAACATCGTAGATGTAGGCCGTATGCAATACCTCGACTTCTCCCCTGCCTACTGGGCCGGTTCAGGATTACCCAATGCACCAGCTGCGGGCGGCGGCCATGCCAGCTACATATATCAGAATGGTGTAGGTATCAGAATGGGCCGTATTGACTGGTCCAACACCGCCTTCGTAAACATTGAAGGCTATCATATTGGTTACTGGGGCGCGGTGTCATTATCCGACCCCGGTAATTACAGCAATGGCAGTAACTATTTGCTGAACTTTTCCAATTGTAATACCGCCGTTCAGATAGATGGCATGAACTCGGTAGGCTTTCTGTTCTCAAAAGTTACTATTACCGGTTGTGCCAACGGTTTTTTGCTTACGCCTTATACACAAAAAGGCGCGCTGCAATTGCAAAACTGTAACATTGCCGCTACCGACAATGCTATTTCAATAGACTCTACCATACCTGGCCACGTATTGTTGAAACAATCCACCATCAGCAGTGGTAAAGTAACTGTTGCAGGAAGCACCTTCATTGCTTCTGATTGCGATTTCAACAATGGCAGCAAGAATGTGATTGGCGCACGCGGCCGTGCCATTCTTACCAGCAACCGGTATAGCAATGGCGCTGCATTCCAGAACAACTCTTATTTCTTAAGCAGTATCGATGATACGCCGCTGTCATTACCCCAAATGCCGGATCTGCCCGTTACCATTACTACTGAAACACATGCACCTTCCAGAAAGGTATTGTATCTGGCAACTGCGTCTCCGTATAATGCAAAACCCGATGGCACTACCGACAACACCACCGCAATTCAAAATGCGTTGAACCAGGCTGGCGCCGATGGTGGCGGTATTGTGTTTCTGCCTCCGGGTCATTACAAAGTAACAGGCCATCTTACGGTGCCCACCAATGTGGAGTTGAAAGGTGCCAATGATGTGAGCAGTGCGCCTACCGGCCCCGGCAGCGTGCTGGAAGCTTATGCCGATAAGGGTAACCCCGGCGGCACACCGTTCCTGCGCTTGTCTGCTGGCAGCGGTATTCGCGGACTGGTGTTCAATTACCCTGAGCAAAAGGGTGAACTGGTTCCCAACTTTCCGCAATACCCTTACACCATACAAGGTTTGGGCAGCGATATTTACATCATCAATATTGGTATTCGCGCCAGCTACAACGGCGTTGACCTGTTTACCAATAAATGCGACAACCACTATGTAGACTATCTCGCGGGACATACGTTTCATAATGCGATCCGTGTAGGTGCATCCTCCACAGGAGGCCGCATCTATAACATGCATTTCAATACGATCTACTATTCCAATGGTTCTGAATCGAAGTTCGGTTCATGGCCTAATTCACCTACCAACAATGGTGACTCAGCAGTCTATGGCTATCAATATAGAAGTTTAAGCTTTATGGAATTAGGGGATTGTCAGCATGAGGTCCTGTATAACGACTTCATTTATGGCGCCGCTTATGGTGTAACCTTTCTGTCAGATGGCGCCAACGCTTCCGGTATTGGCCTCGGCGTAAGTACTGATGGCATCAGAAAGTCGTTTAACTTCAATGGCCTGGGTGCTGCCGGATTTCCATTTATCAACACCCAGAACGTTTCCTTGAGCGACCCTGGAAACAGTTACATCACTACCAATCCAGGCTTTACCGGAACAGCGCAGTTCTTTAACTCCGATTATTGGGGTCATCCTGAAAATGGCATTTCGCTCAATGGCGGTACTGTTGACCTGCAGTTGGCCCACTTTGAAAGCCCTGGCAACACACGGTGGATCAATGCACAATCTGGTACTGTTAATCTGCAAGGCTCATCGCTCTTTGGCACTCCTTCCATTATGCAAGCCGGCACCGAGTCGCATTTGAAGGCCCGCGGTTCTGTCATCGACAGCTCAGGCATTAAACCAGCCCTGGCAGCTTTGTGGAAGAACAACCTCGGTAACAACTGGTCTATTTCTACAGCCGGCGCGCTGGATAGAAAAGGCTGGACTGCTACCGCCTCAGCCAACAACGGCGATGCCCGGTATGCGCTCGACAGCAATGCTACCACCCGCTGGTCAACCAACGGTTCACAGGTGCCAGGTCAAACCTATACGGTTGATATGAAGGCAAACTATACCATCAACCGCATTGTACTGGATGATTCGCAAAGCCCGAACGACAATCCTGCCGGTTATACGGTGTATGTTTCTACCGACAACACCAACTGGACAGGACCAATAGCTGCGGGCACCGGCAATGATGGTATGATGCTGATCCTGTTCTCAGATGTAACTGCCCGTTATATCAGAATTACTCAAACAGGCAACAAAGGCAATTACTGGTCAATACATGAGCTGTATGT
>CBIMFG010000536.1:0-4427 GCA_966243125.1 uncultured Niastella sp. | reverse complement strand
CGTAGATGTAATGAGCCTGCTGGGCTTCAGAAAATACACCGCCCAGCGCCTGGCCAAAAACTTTATCAAGTACGATGAAGAAAACCTGAAAAGATTATCGGCCATCAGAAACCCCGATGAGTATGTGGTGGAAGCCAGAAAATACATGGAAGAAATAGAAGCCACCATTAAGTCAGACAGGCAATACCTCACCGGGGAAAGTGATCTTTCCTGGGATCCCGATACGTTGATCGAAGAAGTGCGCGCTGCCCTGCAGGAAAACCCGCAGCAGTAAGCGATCTTAGAGCACTACACGTTGTTTGGTAGCGGCCGACCGGTAAATGGCTTCTACAATACGGATATCGCGCAAGCCTTCTTCACCCGGTACCAGCATGGGTTTTTTATGTAGAATGCTCAGGGCATCATCATCCATTTGTTTGGCTTGTTGGTAAGGAACATTGTAAGGATGGTTGATGGTGCCCAGCGGACTTGTACCATTCTGACCATTATAGGCAGAATAGGGTTGTATTTTTATTTCACCCTTTTCGCAGGTGATGTTGTTGAAGTTTACATTCTCCCCAAAGGTGGTTTTTATTTCAGCTATAACGCCACCGGGAAATTCCAGCGTGGCAACGGTTGTTTCATCCAGTCCGTTTTTATAGATCTCTGGCCGGGTAGTAGATGTTTGGGCCGATACAATGGCAACCGGTTCCATATTGGCGCCCAGCCGTGCTCCCTGTATGGCGTAAACGCCCATATCGTATAATACGCCGCCGCCCATTTCTTTTTTCTGTTTCCAGTGGTCGGTACGGTTATCGCGGTAACCTGCTGCACAATTCACTTTAATTACTTTGCCCAGCTTTTTTTCTTTTATAATACTGCGCCATTCCTGCGTATTGGGTTCATGGTGCAGGCGATAACCAATGGCCAGCGATTTTTTGTTGGCGCGGCAGGCAGCTATCATGGCTTTGCATTCCGCTTCATTCATGGCCATGGGCTTTTCGCACCATACCTCCTTGCCTGCATTGGCCGCCCTTATTACATATTCCTTGTGCATGGAGGGTGGCAGCACTACGTAAACAACATCAATATCAGGGTTGTTGGCAATGGTGTCGAAGTTTTGATAATTGTAAATGTTCTTGTCGGGAATGTTGTATTGCTGTTTCCAGGCTTCCGCTTTGGCCGGGGTGCCCGTAACAATACCCGCCAGGTAACAATGTTTGGTTTGCTGTAAGGCCGGCGCCAACAGATCGGTACTGTAATAACCCAGGCCTACCAGGGCTATACCGAGTTTATCTTTAAAGCGGGGCGGGGAGGCAAAGATTGATTTGGGAGAAAGCAACAGAATGCCGCTGCCGGTAGCAATCGTTTTTAGTACACGTCTACGTGATAGAGTGCTCATGTAACAGGATTTTGAAGGTTTATGATGGTACTGAAGATAAGACTTTTTTAAGATACCTTTGTGAACTTAAACGTATATTATATGTTCGGAGATCTATTTGGCAAATTGCAGGAAGCACAACAGAAAATGCAGGAAGGCAAGCAAAAGCTTGGTTCTGTAATTATTGATGGCGAAGCCGGTAACGGACTGGTAAAAGTTTCAGTGACCGGGAATCGCGAAGTGAAAAATATTTCAATAGATAACCAGTTGATGACGGCCGACAGAAAAGAAGAGCTGGAAGACCTGCTCATTACCGCCCTGAACAAGGCGCTTAAAAATGCCGAAGAGGCGTATGAAGATGAAATGAAAGGCCTCGCCGGCGGTATGCTGGGTGGACTGGGATTATAAAAAAGTAAAAGGCTGTTCCCGGCTTAGCCGTGACGGCCTTTTTTGTCTTCGCTATACAGGTCGGGCAACACAAAATTGAATTTTACGGCCAGGAACCGGATGAAAAAAACAACCAGCATAACAGTAACGTCTAACCATTCTTTGGGGAAACTGGTTTCAAACAAAATGAAATAGATAATACCACCGAGGATGCAGGCGGTTGCATAGATTTCACGCCTAAAGATGAGGGGAATATTATTGAGCAAAATATCTCTTATAACGCCGCCAAAACAACCGGTAACGGTACCCAACACCACACAAATGCCCGGGTTCAGCCCAAACTTTATTCCCTTCTGTATACCCAGTACGGTAAAAAAGCCCAACCCCAGCGAATCGAAAATGAACAAGGTTTGCTGAAAGTTTTTGATGATGTGGCGGAACAGGATGGCGCAAATGGCGCTCACCAGAATAATGACCGGCGTTTCAATATCACGCATCCATTTTACCGGTACATCGCCCAACAGCACATCTCTTAGCGTACCTCCTCCAATGGAAGTAATAAAGGAAATGATCAGGATCCCAAAAATATCCAACCGCTTTTGCATGGCGGCAAATACACCCGAAATGGCAAAGGTGATGGTACCCAGGATATCGATCAGTTTGAGCAGGTCTTCTTTCATGTTGAAGAATTGGCCGTAAATATAAGTACAATAAAAAATGTATTTTTGCCATGTTTTTAATATCGTAAACAATTTGTATGGAACTAAAGAAGGTGGAGAAAATTTCGAAGGCGTTGGCTGATCCTAACAGATTGCAGATCCTTACATCCATTCATAAGAACCAGGCTTGCATGTATTGCGCCGACATAAACAACATCCTCAATCTGGCGCAGCCCTCGGTATCGCACCACCTTAAACAACTCACTGATGCCGAATTGATCATTGCCGAAAAAGAAGGCCGCGAAGTGAAGTACAGCCTCAATAATAAGATGATCGATCAGTACGTAAACTTTCTGAACGCCCTGAAGGGCTAATTATACGTTGCCTTCCAATACCTATGAAGCAAAGAGAAAAGGATATCACCTTATTTATCGAGTACAATGGAAACAGGCAAACCGTTGAAACGTTTGCAGGTGAGTACCGGAACCTGATGGTGCTGATAAGAGACCAGTTGTGGGTAGATGGGATGGGGGAGTGTGGCGGCATGGCCCGCTGTGGAACCTGCCTGGTTGAGTTATTGAATGCCGGCGAAAACCTGGTTGTAACCGACCAAAAAGAAGCAGCCGTTATAAAAAGAACCATCGGCGCGCAGTCAGCTATACGATTGTCGTGTCAGATTTTGGTTGATGAAACTTTAAATGGATTACAAATAAAGGTAATGGAGCCATAAATAAAAAACGTCCCGACAAAAGTCGGGACGAGCAATCCACCCCGGTTTAGCCAGGACGGACCATGTGTGCGTTGAATTATCTCAGCACTATGTTATTGAATAACCCTTGATACAACCGGCGAATAACCTCTTTGTCCGTCGGTGCCAATGGCCACTACGCGGAACCAGTACCGCTTATCGGAACTTAGTCCCTCGAACGTGTAGCTACTAGTTGAACTTCCTATCCCAATCCATTCGGTGTTTAAGCCAGGTTGCTCCTTGGTGTACTGGTGTACGTAAGCTTTTGCACCTGCAACATTTTTAGCGCGGGTAGTAGCCTCACCAGCAGGGCCAAGTATAACTTCCAGACCTTCGATAGAAGGAAGCAAATTACTGCCGCTGCTATTTGCGTTGGTTACATCGAAACCGCTGCTCAGGATCTGCGTTCTATCGCCGTTACAGGTTACAGTTACATACGCAGCCAGTTCCTGTAATAAAGCCAGCACGATGGCCTTCTTATCGTTTTTAATAGACACCATTTGTTTGTCGCGTCCTTCGGCGTTGGCAAGCGCCGTACGGAGTTCTGGCAGTTCTTTTTTGAGTTCTGCCAGCGCGGCCGGAGGATTGGGGAAAACGGGATTGTTTTCCATGTTATCTATAATGCGCTGACATATTATTGAGATATCAGCCTGGCGTTTTTTGTATTTGGCAACATTCTTTTTCATGATCGTTAATTTAAAAGATAAAAAATAGAAAGACCGTACGTTACTATCAGTGGTCTTAACCCATGCTGTATTGGCCAATACAGTTATCAAACCTGCCTGTCTGACAACTTCATTACTGTTGGATCCTGTTGGTTAAATCAATCATCTTAGTTAACCGGTTTAACTGGTTTGATCTTTTTAACAGTTGCTACGTAGTGAACAGTTAATTCAGTTATTCATACATCAGCTTTATGACTACAAATCTGGGGCGTTTTAATGAACCGATTTATCCTGGTGTTATCAATGGATAGAGATTTTTTTTGCAACAAATTTTCGGGAATTGCAACAGAAAAGACATGCATGCAGTAGTATACTACCGCAGGTGTATACCTGCCGTACGAAATATTTCCGATATAATTTATCAACTGATAAAATTAAAATTTCAGGTCTACTACCTTGCAAAAGTGTTTCCGTTACGCTACTGTGTGTTCCCGCTATATTGTATTTGTTTGTCATGGTGATCAGCTTTATGACTACAAAGCTCCTGCGCTTACTCGAAACGATTTACCAGGTTACTACCAGTCTGGTAAAGATTTATTTTTGCAACA